>CALJLC010000487.1 GCA_937982605.1 uncultured Gemmatimonadales bacterium
GACCGACTCGACGACCATCTCGGTCATCCGATCCCAGGCGACGAGCACGTCGTCGGCGGAGATCGCCTGGGCGGAGAGCGCGGAGCCCGGGGCGAGCAGGGCGGCCGTGACGAGGACGGTGGGGAGGGCGTGTCGCACTTCGGGCATGAGCGGCTCCGGCGAAGGTGCGCTCCCCCGGCGGGAGCGCGTGGCCGGAAGCATGGGCATGGTGCGGGGGAAGGTGGGGGCGCGGCGCGTCGAGGGAGGAGATCGTGTCGTGAATCGGACTCCCGACGTCGCGAATCGGCGGTTGCGCGGGCGCTGGGCGGCTCGCTCAGTCGACGTAGGCCGGCGGCTCGAGACCGTTGAGCCGGAGGTAGACGATGCACTGAGCGCGGTGGTGCGCGGTGTGGTGCCACGCCGTCAGCGCCACCCCCTCGAGCGTGTGCGTGGTGTCCGACCCCAGTCGCCGGCTCCACGGCACCGAGCGCTCGAGGTCGGAGGCCCGGAGCCCGAGCCACGCGTCCGCGAACGCCACCATGGAAGCGTCCAACTCGGTCCGCAGTGTGCTCGGATCCCCGATTACGGTTCGTCCCGTCGCCCCGGCGGGCGAAGCGCCGGTGAGCAGACGCGTCCAGCTGTCGACGGCCTGCCCGATGTGGGCAAGCTGCTCGGCGAAGCTCCGCACCTCCGGCACGGGCCTGAATCCGTAGCCCGAGTCCGGCATGCGTTCGGCCACTTCGAGCGTGTACGTCCGGTTGCGTTCCCACATCTCGGCGAAGCGCTGGCGGATGTCGTGCGGCGAAGGGCTCCCACGAGTGAGCGGGAGTGCGGTCGTGCCGAGAAACGTCCGTCTGGAGATCATGGCGGCTCCTCGAAGGGTGATGGCCGCCCCCAGACTAACCGGCCCCCGGCGAGCCCCGGCCCGCCTCGTGTCACGAATGGGACGATCCGTGTCGCGGATGGGTCGAGTGGCGCGGTCGGTCGAGCGCGACGCGGCCGTTCAGCCCGAGTCCCCCGGCGGCGACTCCGGGGACCCATAACGCTTGTCGATAATAACGCCTCTCGTTATTATCAGCTGTGATCAAGAGCTTCGCGAACCGCGACACCGAACGCCTGTTCAAGCGGCAGCCGGTCAAGCGGCTCGGGGCTGACGTTCAGCGGCCTGCGCTCCGCAAGCTTCGCATGTTGGATGCCGCGACTTCGCTCGACGACCTCCGGATCCCGCCGGCGAATCGGCTGGAGAAGCTCAAGGGCCACCGGGCGGGGCAGCACAGTATACGCATCAACCGACAATGGCGACTCTGCTTCGTCTGGAAGGATGGCGACGCCCATGATGTCGAGATCGTCGACTATCACTAGGAGGAGAAGGTGACCCCATCACTGCTTGCGCCCGTGCATCCCGGCGAGGTCCTGCTCGAGGATTTCCTCGAGCCGATGGGGATCAGCCAGTATCGCCTTGCGAAGGACATCACCGTTCCGCCGCGTCGCATCAACGAGATCGTGCACGGGAAGCGCTCGGTCACGGCGGACACCGCGCTTCGGCTCGCTCGGTACTTCGGTACGTCCGATCGTTTCTGGCTCAACCTCCAGACCAGCTACGACCTCGACGTCCAGCGTGACAAGCTGGGCGACCGACTGGAGACCGAAGTGCTGCCGCGCGCGGGGTAGCGACGGCTGTCGAAATCGGCAGCCTCCGTTCGTAGGAGTTGGAAGCCCCCGTCCCGCCCGGCCGCACCTCATCCAGGGAGTCGCCATGAAGAACCCACCCCTCCGCTCCGCGGTCGGCCTCCTCTCGGCGCTGCTCCTGACCGCGGCCGTCGCACCGGACCCGTCCCACCGCGACGAGGCAAGCGCTCCGGCGCAGCAGCTCGCCATCCTCGAGCACCTCGTCGGCTCCTGGGAGGGCCAGGGCGAGCTCTTCGGGCAGCGGACCTCCTTCGCCATGACGTGGGAGCGCCAGCTCGACGACCGCTTCCTGGGTCTCCGCTACGAGATCCGGGGCGTGGTCCGGATGAGCGCCATCGCGCACTACCGGCTCGGCGCCGACACCCTGCGTGGCGTGTGGGTCGACTCTCGAGGGCAGACCCTCACGCTGGAAGCGACGGTCACCGAGACGTCCCTCGAGACCGTCTGGCGGGCGCCCGAGGAGACGGGTCGGACCGTGTACGAGCGTGTCGGATTCGGTTGTCGTGCGGGACTACGTCGAGGCCGAGTCCGGCTGGAGACCGTTCGGGACGGCGCGTTACGGGCGGCGGTAGGCGTCGATCCCGGAGACCACGCGGCTGGCCTCCCGATCTCTCTCCTCTACCCCTGCGCCGCCGCGTCGTGGTAGTTCACCATCCAGTTGATCCCGAACCGGTCCGTCAGGCCGCCGTAGTAGTCGCCCCAGAACTGGTCGGCGAGCGGCATCGTCACGGTGCCGCCTTCGGCAAGCGCCCCGAAGATCCGGTCGGCTTCGGCGCGGCTCGTCGGATGCACCGAGATGGAGAAGTTGGTCCCCGCCACGTGCGGCGGGCCCATGCCCTCGAGCACGTCGCTCGCCATGAGCATCTGGCCGTCGGGCAGCTCGATGCCGACGTGCATCACGAGCTCCTTCTGCTCGGGCGTGAGCTCGAAGCCACTGTCCGACGGCATCGAGCCGAATCGGTGCACCTCGGTCAGCGTGCCGCCCAGGACCTCGGCGTAGAAGCGGAAGGCCTCCTCGGCCGTGCCGTCGAAGTTGAGGTAGGCGTGGATCTTCATCGGTTGGCTGCTCCGGCGGTGGAGGGCGGTGCGAGGGCGCCCGCGGACGGGGAGCGCAACAGGGGGCGCCGCGTCGGGCCGCGCAAGCGCCGGGACGAACCCCGCCGGCCTCACCGGGTGGGCGGTGCGCCTCCGGCCAGCGCCTGCGCCGTGCGCAGCGCGTTCAGCGCGTGGAAGCCCCGGACGACCCGCTGCAGGATCTCCGGACCGGGCGGAAGGAAGCGCGCGTCGAGCTCCAGCCCCTCGCCGACGTCGCGGGCGGAGCGTCCCGCCGCCACCTCGCGGCTCACCGCCGCGTCCAGCCAGCCCCCGTAGGCGCGCATCCCCGCCAGCCGATCCGGAGTGACCGGCCCCAGGTGCCCGGGCACGATGAGTCTCGGCTCGAGGGACGCGATCCGGTCCACGAAGGCGACCCATTCCGTCGCCGTGCCGCTCCACAGCAGCGGCACCACCGTCTCGGTCAGCAGGTTGCCGGAGAAGACGATCCCCTCGTCGGGGACGCGGACGATGACGTCTCCTTCGCTGTTCAGCGTTCCGGCGTGCTCGACCACGACGTGGCGGTCGCCGAGGTCGATCCGGAGCGAGTCGACCACCGTGATGTCCGGCCCGCGGTACTCCACGTCGTCGAAGTAGCCGCTCGTTCCGATGAACGCCGCGAGGACCTGCTTCTCTTCGGCGAACGCCGCGCTGTCGAGTCGCTGCCCCTCGTGCGAGATGACGACCGCTTCGGGAAAGGAGGCGTTGCCGAACACGTGGTCCCCGTGCCGGTTCGTGTTGACCACGTATCGGATCGGCTTGGCGGTGATCCGCGCGACGGCCTCCCGGACGAGTCCGGCCATGCGGGCGTTCGTGTGGCTGTCGACGAGAAGCACGTGCTCCTCGCCGACCACGACGCCGACGTTGTCCACCGCGCCGCGGTCCCCGCGGAGGACCCATACGCCGCGCCCGATCTCCTGCGGCACGAGGGACGCGTCGGTGGGATCGAGCGGCGGCGGGAAGAAGGCGCTGGGCGCGTCCCGGAACTCGCCCGGCAGCGCGGGCGACTGCGCGCGCGCCGCCCGGGGGTGAAGCGACGACGCGGCGAGGAGCACGACCCAGAGAGGGGTCGCGACGCGGGGCGCGGCTCCGCCCGAGGGACCGGAGGCCAGACCGAGCCACCCGCCCGCGGGCGCGCCGATCGCCCAGAAGAAGGGCATGAGACCGGTGTACCACGTCGGGATCTCCGGACCGGCGGGTGACCCGCCGCCGGCGAGGAGCAGAAGCAGCACGATCCCGCCCAGGAGCAGCGCCGGGAACAGCCGTCCCCCTCCGATGCGGACCGCGACCCACCCTCCCACCGCGCCGGCGACCGCCGTGTAGATCAGGTTGAGGAGGAGGTAGGGGGTGGTCGGGGGCGCGGACATGTCGCCCTCGAACATGAGCAGCGTCGCCACGTAGGTCGCTCCGGCGATCACGACCATCGACGCCAGCAGGCCGGCGACCTGGGACAGGATCAGGCGTGCTGCGCTGCTCACGCGGCGCTTCGTGCTCATGACGGGCCTCCGGTCCGACCGGCCGCCCGACTCGGAGGCTCCGGGCGCGTGCGGACGTGCGGGTCTCGAGGCCGCCACCGCGACCTCCGTGCCCCACTAGACGAAGCGACGCCCCGTCTTCTTCCGACGAACGTCCGGGTCCGGTACGCGACGGCCGGGAAGAAAGCCGCCGCCCCGCACGTCCACCCGGATGACAGGCGGCCACGGCCGGCTCTTCGCGGAGGAGAGGGATGGGAGCGACCACGGGCAACGCACGACTCCGGCGGATTGCGGCGGTGGGCGTGGCCGGGGCCGCGCTGGTCTCGGGCTGCGCGCCGGCACCGTCGTCGCCGGCCCCGGAGCTCGGCGAGGTCGTCTCGATCGGCGCCGGGCCCGACACGCTCGTCCTGATCCCGTGCATGGGCTGCCGGTGGCGCTCGTGGGACACCTTCATGGAGCGCAACGACGCCCGCTTCGCCATGTGGGCCGTCACCCTGCCCGGGTTCGGCGGCAGTCCGGCACCGGCCCTTCCGCAGTACGCCGACGCGGACGAGTGGCACGACCACGCCGCGCGCGCGGTCGGCGCCATGCTGGAGTCCGAGGGCCTGACGAACGTCACCCTGGTCGGTCACTCCTTCGGTGCCTTCGTCGCCGCGCACGTCGCCGCGCTCTATCCGGGCCGGGTCCGGGGGGTCGTCGCGCTGGATTCGTCGGTGCTGAGCGGGGCCGCCCGAGACCCGGCCCTCGCCCGGGAGATCCGTGAGCAGTACATCGAGCCGCTCGGCGACCCGGACCGATGGCAGGAGTTCAACACGCCGTCCATCCGCGATCCCGACCGGCGCAGGCTGTACCACGGGTGGATGATGGCGTCCGACCCCATCGCGGTGTCGCAGTACTGGTGGGGGAACCTCGTGCACGACGAACGCCGGACGCTGGAGCCTTTGCGGGTCCCGATCCTCGACGTCCAGGCGCTGACCCCGGGCGAGGACGCGGCCGAGGCGCGGTCGGCGTTCGTGGAGCGGCTCCGGATCGAGCGCCTGCCGAGGGCATACCAGGCGGTCTTCCTCCCGGAGACGCCGCACTTCGTCATGGAAGAGGCACCGGAGGAGCTGGACGAGATCCTCACGCACTTCGTCGGGCGCGACGACTCCGAGCCGTTTCCTCCCGGCGCGGCGGGGAGCGACGGGTTGTTCCACGCGCCGCTCGCTCCGGGCGGTCGCTCGTTCTACTTCTTCCGGGCGGCGCCGACGGGCTGAGTCCCGGCTTGACGCCCCCACCCGCTGGCCGGATGATGGCCCCCCTCGCCCTATCCCGGACGGAGCGCGTCAGGCATGACCCGAATCGAGACCGACCAGGAGATCGAGCTCACCGGCGATCCGACCGCCGCGGGGTGCTCGCATGGCGCCGCGGTGCGCGTCGTCCGGCCCGGCTCCGCCGGGTGCGAGGAGTGCCTGGAGATCGGGCAGCGATGGGTGCACCTGCGCATCTGCATGACGTGCGGGCACGTCGGCTGCTGCGACTCCTCGATCGGCAAGCACGCCACGGCGCACCACGACGACACCGGCCACCCGATCGTGCGCTCCGTCGAGTCCGGAGAGCGGTGGGGGTGGTGCTACCTCGACGAGGTGATGTTCTGACGGCTGGGTGAGCCGGGCCGGGAGGGGGGCGCCGACTCAGCGCACGCGCCAGCCTCCGCCTTCGGTGACGACGACCCGGAGGTTCGCGTCCAACGGGCCGAAGCGGTCCACCGTGCCCGACGGCCAGCGGACCACGAGCGAGTCGACCGCGGAGGCCGCGCCGAGCCCGAAGTGCAACACCGGCTCGTTCTGGCCGGCGTATCCGGTCGAGGCCGTCAGCCAGCGGTGCTGCCAGCGCGCGGTGCCGCCCCGGTCCGACGCGCGCACCGAGACGTGCGCCCCCACACCGCGCCGGTTCGACGCCTCGCCTTCCAGCTCGACCCGGAGCCAGCGCCGCGCCGACGCGCCCGCCCGCTCGATCAGCTGCGGCGTCCAGTGCCCGCCGATGAACAG
>CALJLC010000488.1 GCA_937982605.1 uncultured Gemmatimonadales bacterium
CGAGGCTCGGTCCGCTCACCGACACCGGGGGGTCGGGGATCGGCCGGCGGTCACGGACCGCCCGGAGGGCCGAGGCGAAGGCCGCCCCCAGACGGATCGCCTCGTCGTGGAGCCGGCGCGCCTCGGGGGGAGTGACGTCCGGACCCTCGACGGCGTCGCCGAGCCACCGTAGGAGCGCCGCCGGCGTGGCGATCGGGTCGTCCCCTCGCCCGAGGGCGGTGTTGGTGAATCGCAACGAGGCGTGCGGTGCAGGGTCCGGCATGATCTGCTCAATTGGCTAAATAGAGGTTATGTTTATTTATAACCTGTAAAAATAGATTTTACCATGTCGGGGTGGCCGTCACCGGCGCCGTGTGCCAAGATATCCCGATGCAACCGAATCGGACGTCCCCGCGGCGGTGGCCGGGCCGCGCCGCCTCACGGGGCCTCGCGGCCGCGTCGCTCCTCCTCCTCTCGTGCGGGCCCGCCGCCCCGCCCGACTCCGCGGCCGCGACCTCCGCCTCCGAGCGGGTCGAGCGTCTGCGGCACACGGTCGACGCCGAGGGACACCCGATTGCCGTCTGGGAGAAGTCCCCGCCGGCCCCGGCTGCCGTGCTCCTCCTCGTGCACGGCAGGACGTGGAGCACGGTTCCGGACTTCGACCTTCAGGTCGAGGGGGAGGACCTCTCTCTCATGGACGGCCTGGTGGAGCTCGGGTTCGCGGCGTACGGCGTCGATCTGCGCGGGTACGGCCAGACCCCGAGGGACCCGTCGGGGTGGAACAGACCGGACCAGGCGGCCGCGGACGTCTCGAGCGTCCTCGCGTGGCTCCGGGCGCGCCACCCCGGCGTGCCGGTCCACCTCTTCGGCTGGTCGCTGGGCTCGATGGTCTCGCAGCTCGCGGCGCAGCGCCGTCCGGAGCTCGTCGATCGGCTCGTCCTCTTCGGCTACCCCTTCCGCCCCGGCACCCGTCGTCCGGTGGAGGAGCCCTCGGGCGATCCGCCGCGGCAGCCCACGACGGCCGAGGCGGCCGCCTCCGACTTCATCACCCCGGGCTCGATCAGTCGCCGGGCCGTCGATGCGTACGTCCAGGCCGCGCTCGCCGCCGACCCGGTGAGGACGGACTGGACCGGCGGGCACGAGTGGAACGCGCTGGATCCGACGGCCGTCACTGTCCCGACGCTCGTTCTGCAGGGCGAGCACGACCCGCTCTCGCCGTCCGAGGCGCAGGCGGCGCTCTTCACCGGACTCGGCACCGCCGACAAGGCGTGGGTCGTCGTCCCCGGCGGCGACCACGCGGCCTTCCTCGAGACCCCCCGGCCCTACTTCCTCTCCGCGCTCGCCAGCTTTCTCCTCCGCGACCCTCGGTGACGTCCGGGCTCAGGGCCAGCCGAAGACGTCCAGGTCGATGCGACCGCGGCGGTCGAATGCCACGCCCTCGTGCTCGAGGAGCGTCCGCTGGATCGCCTCGTACGTCCGGCCGCCGGCGCGCGGGCTCACCTCCCCCCGCGCGTTGACGACCCGGTGCCACGGGACTTCGGCGCCGTCGGGAAGGGCGGCCAGCGCGTACCCGACCTGTCGGGCCCGACCTTCCAGCCCGGCCTCACGGGCCACGGTGCCGTACGTCGCCACGCGGCCGACTGGAATGCGGCGCACGACGTCGTAGAATCTCTGGTGGCTGCTCACGTGGGGAACCCAGGGAGGACGAGGAGATGACCGAAGATCTGCGCTATCCGACCGGCCGCTTCAAGAGCGCGGGCCGCCCGCTGACCACCGAAGAGCGGGCGCGACTGATCGACGCCATCGAGGCTCACCCGGCGCGCATGCGCGCCGCAGTGGCCGGCCTCGACGACGCCCAGCTCGACACGCGGTACCGCGAGGACGGCTGGACGGTGCGGCAGGTCGTCCACCACGTCGTCGACTCCCACGTCAACTCCTACGTCCGCTTCAAGCTCGCGGTCACCGAGGACCATCCCCGCATCGGAACGTACGAAGAGGCCCTCTGGGCCGAGCTGCCCGACGCGAAACATGCGCCCGTCGAGGGCTCGCTCCAGATCCTGGAGGCGCTCCACCGCCGATGGGTTTCCTTCCTGCGGGCGCTCCCGGACGAGGCATTCGCCCGGACGTTCGATCACCCCGAATCCGGGACGCTCACGGTGGACCAGCTCGTCGAGATCTACGGGTGGCACTGCCCGCACCACGAGGCGCACATCACCTCGCTGCGCGAGCGAAAGGGCTGGACGTGAACGACCTCCCCACCGAGCTGCGGACTCGTGGCCTGCTGCAGGACGCCACCGAGGGCGTGGCGGAGCACCTGGCCGAGGCGCCGCGCACCGTCTACATCGGCTTCGATCCGACGGCGGCGAGCCTGCACCTGGGTAACCTGGTGCCCATCATGGGGCTGGTGCACGCCCAGCGCGCGGGGCACACGCCGATTGCCCTGGTGGGCGGCGGCACGGGGCTCATCGGAGACCCCTCCGGGAAGACCGCGGAGCGGCTGCTCCTGACCCGGGAGCAGGCGGCGGAGAACGCGGAGGGGATCCGGGCCCAGCTCGCCCATTTCCTCGACTTCGACGCGAAGGCGAACCCCGCGCGCATGCGCAACAACCTCGACTGGCTCGGGGGCCTCGCGCTCGTCGACTTCCTGCGCGACGTCGGCAAACACTTCTCGGTCAACCAGCTCATGGCCAAGGAGTCGATCCGGCGCAGGCTGGAGGACGAGGAGACGGGCATCTCCTACACCGAGTTCTCGTACATGCTGCTCCAGTCGTACGACTTCCTCGAGCTCTTCCAGCGCGAGGGGTGCACGGTGCAGATGGGTGGCAGCGACCAGTGGGGCAACATCACGGCGGGGATCGACCTGATCCGCCGGGTGACGCGCGAGCGCGCGTTCGGGGTCGTCTTCCCGCTCATCACCAACGCCGCCGGCACGAAGTTCGGCAAGTCGGAGGCGGGCAACGTCTGGCTCGACCCGGAGCTCACGTCCCCGTACCGCTTCTACCAGTACTGGATCAACGTGGACGACGCCGACGCCGTCCGGTACCTGCGCTTCTTCTCTCTGCTCGAAGAGGGGGAGATCGACCGCCTGGAGGCGTCGCTCGAGGCGGAGCCGCAGAAGCGGGAGGCGCAGCGCGCGCTGGCCGAGGACGTCACCCGGCGGCTCCACGGCGCCACGGGGCTGGCGGCCGCCGAGCGCGCCACCCGGGCGCTCTTCAGCGGGGACGTCGAAGGGCTCGCGGCCGACGAGATCGCCGACGTCTTCGCCGACGTGCCCTCGTCGGAAGTTGCGGCCGACGCGCGCTCCGGAGAGGGCATGCCGATCGTCGATCTGCTCGTGGAAACGGGTCTCGCCACGTCGAAGGGGGACGCGCGCCGCTCGATCGAGGGGGGGGGCGTCTACGTCAACAACGTCCGGGTCGACGACGTCGGGGCCGCCGTGACGATGGAGCAGACGATCGAGGGGCGCTTCGTGCTGCTGCGAAAGGGAAAGAAGCGCTACCACCTGGTGGCGGTGACCGGCCGGTAGCTGACGGACCGCAGCGGGGCTCCGCCCGACGGCGGCGGTCCGCCCCGGAAACGACCGAGGGGGTCCGGAGCGTTCGCCCCGGACCCCCTCGGCTACCCTGCTGCGCGTCGGCTGCCTAGAAGAAGCCGACCGTGTAGCCGAAGTTGAACGCCCACTCCATGCCGAGCTGCGGGGCGTCCATGTCGTGGTGGAGCGTGTAGACCGCCTCGACCTGGATCCGGTGCCCGCTGAAGAAGCCACTCTCGGCCGGCAGGACCATGTTGACGCCGAGCGGCAGGTAGGCCCGCTCGCCGGAGAGGAAGCCCGCGGCGTTGTGCGGATCACCGAAGAAGTTCAGCGTGGGGTCCAGCCCCTCCATCGGCGACCAGCTCTCCCAGCGGGCGCCCGCCGAGATGCTGAAGACGGAGTTGAGCATGTAGGCAGCCCAGCCGCTCGCCTGCTGCGAGTCGCCGAGCTTGTAGCCGGCGTCGTTCTCGTCGATGTTCGCGCGGTACCGGAACTGGGCGCCGAGCGAGCCCACCTCGTTCTGCACGGAGCCGCCCACGCCCACCAGGACGCCGAACGACCCGGCGCCGGGGCGGGAGTCGTACGGAAGCGTGACCGGTGTGCCCGTCTGGGACCGCGTGGTGTCCGCGTAGGTGACCGACTTGCCTGTGGGGATGACGCCGCCGACGTGGCCGTGCAGCCGGTAGGGGCCGGCAGCGTACATGCTCACGAGCGCGCCGACCTCGACGTCGCCGAGCTCCTGCACGGTGGTGCGGATGGGCGCCGAGTTCGCGAAGGTCTCGCGCTCGATCTCGGCGAACTCGCCGCGGGCCACGAGAGTGATCCGGTCGGTGACCCCGAACGCCAGGCGCACCTCGTGCCGGATGTCCTTCTTCTCGAGCGGGACGTCGTTGTAGAGGTTCAGTACGTCGGTGAGCGCCAGGGAGTCCTTCCCGAACCAGATCCCCTGGTAGTCCACCTGATGCCAGCGGTACGAGATCTCGATCTCGCCCGCCTCCATGACGCGGCTTCCGAAGACGCCCAGTGGCGCGTTGGCGTCCGGGCGGTCCGCCGTCCATTGCCACTCCGTCGGCGCCGCGGCGGGGTTCTGGGCGCCCAGCGGTGCTGCGACCGCCAGGAACGCCATCGCGATCAGGCTCCTGCGAACCATGGATTTCTCCTCCGACGAGTGCGGGGCGCGCACCGCCCCTCTGTCACGCAAGCAAGAATACCGGAAACGACCCGCCTCACGCCACAGGCGATCGTGGCACGAGCACTACGAAAGCTTCCGGTCGGGCCTTGAAAAAACAAGTGTTTATTTCCGCCGGGACCAGGCCGTCTCCAGGCTCTCCAGCCAGTATGCAACGGGGAGCCCCGTCAGGAAATGAAAAATACGCCCCGCAGTGCCGGCGGCGAGTGGCGCGTGCGTCGGGGCCACAGGCGCGTCGCTAACGGCGGACGAGCTCCGGCAGGAGCGCCTCGGGGATGCCGAATGCGTCGACGGGCGCCGTGCCCAGAGACGCCGCCTCGGCGCACAGATCCCCGACGAGGGCCCGCACGGCGCGGGATTTCGCCGGCTCGAGGTATCCCGCCTCGAGGTACCAGGCCCGATCGGCCTCGATCCGGGTCAGGGCGTACAGCGCGCACAGCCGCTCCAGCGTGGGCCGCGCCTCGGCGGACGCCTCGGCGCACCCCGCGGCGAAGGCGTCGTAGATCGCGACCTCGACGTCGGCGCGGGCGAGGGCCACGAGGTGGTCCTGCACCTCGTTGATCGCGTCGAAGGAGTCCACGCCGCTCCGCAGGCGGGAGCGGATCCGGCGGGCCACCGAGCGGAGCAGGCGGGCCTGTCGGTACTGCAGCGCCGAGCGGTGGAAATCGGGCTCGAGGAGGTGGTCGCGGTCCGTACGTCGCGTGACGACCGGATTCAGCTCGGTCAGGGACGTCTCGGCCCGCTCCCCGATCCAGCGCAAGGCACCGCGCAGGTCGAGATCGCCCATCTCGTCGCGGTAGGCGGAGAGCAGCCCCTTCGCCGCCAGCTGGTAGAGCACGGCGTTGGCGCCCTCGAACGTCGTGAAGATGTCGGTGTCGGCCTT
Source organism: uncultured Gemmatimonadales bacterium (assembly GCA_937982605.1). Taxonomy (GTDB): domain Bacteria; phylum Gemmatimonadota; class Gemmatimonadetes; order Longimicrobiales; family Gaopeijiaceae; genus UBA2589. The sequence continues at coordinate 5,584 of CALJLC010000488.1, forward strand.
GAGCGCGGCGAAGCGGTTCTCGGCCAGGTAGCCCTGGCCGCCGCACGCCTCCCGGCAGGCACCGAGCGTGGC
>CALJLC010000489.1 GCA_937982605.1 uncultured Gemmatimonadales bacterium
GGAGGGCAGCGCGGCGCGCACGCTGCTCGCGGCCCGGGTCACCGCGGCGACCGGCGACGCCGGACCCGCACGGGCCGCGCTCGCCGAGGTCGGATCGGGGGCGCTGCCCGAGGACGCCCGGTGGAGCGTCGCGCTCCCGGCACTCGCCGACGCCCTGCGCCACGCCGCGCCCCCCGAGGTCGTGGCCGAGCTCCGGCGACGGGCCCCGGCCGCTTCGAGGACGCCGGGGGACGACGTGGAGGCGCGGAGCGCGGGACGCGCTCTTCCGATGGCGGGCGAGGGCATGCGCCGGCTCCCCATGGCGGGTCCGAGGGACGCTTCAGGGCGGGCCGGAGCGGAGGCGTGGCCCGGTGCGCCCCTTCGGGCCGTCCTCGCCGGAGACGCCCCGCCCTTTCCGGACGATCCGGACACCGCGTGGGCCTCCTGGCGCTCCCGGCTGGGCGCGGGTGTCCGATCGGGGCCGGAGGGGCCGGGGAGCTGGGATCCCGCGGGAGGCCCGGGCGTCGAGGCGGGTCGACTCGTGCTCGAGCTGGCGTGCGGCCTTCTCGGGCTAGCCCCGGACGCACCGGTCGGTCGGATCCGACTCGCCCCTCGCCTCCCCGCCCACCTCCGTGCCTTCGAAGTCGGAGGGATCGGCGTGGCCGACGCCCGCTTGCGTCTCCACTACGAGAGCGAAGGGCTCATCCGGCGATTCCGCGTGGAGCCCGAAGCGGGCGGCGTCCCGCCTCTGCTCGTCCTCGAGCCGCGGGTGCCCGGACGGGTCCGGCGGGTGCTCGTCGACGGAGCCGAGGCTTCTCTGGAGACCCGGACCGGGAGATCGGGATCGATCGTCCCGGTGCAGCTCCCCGTCGACGCGCCCAGGGCGCTGGAGATCGAGCTCGACGCCGATCGGCGCCGCGAGGGTCAGTCCTCGTCGACCTCGATGTAGCCCTTCTCGGTCAGGAGCTCCCGAAGCCGGGCCTCCCGCTCGGGAAGGGCCGTCTTGGCGATCTCACGGGCGAACTCGATTCGATGCGCCTCGCTCACGGCGTCGAGGATCGCGATCGGGGCACCGTAGCGGAGGAGGATCCGCTTGGCGTCGACGGCTACGGAGTCGTTCACGGGCGTCGGAGTTCGAGTCAGGGGTTCGGCGAAAGCCGCCAAGAATAACGGAGACGGTGCGGACCGTTCCAGAGGCGGTCAGTGCAGGACGTCGGTGTCCTCGTCGTCGTCCAGGAACGCTTCGGGGCCCGGGTTGGGGATCACCAGCGGCCCGTTGAGGTGGAAGCGGGGCACCTCCACGCGGAACTGCTCGCCGTCCGGGCGCACGAAGGTGTAGTGGCCCTCCATGTACCCGTGGGGCGAGCGCAGCACGCAGTAGCTCCGGTACTCGTGCGACTCCCCGGGATTCAGGATCGGCTGCTCGCCGACCACGCCCTCACCGTCCACCATCGAGTCCTCACCGACGGAGTCGTGGATGCGCCAGTGCCGGAAGAGGAGCTGGGCCGCCACGTCGCTCTGGTTCTCCATGTTGATCGTGTACGAGAACACGAAGGTCCCGTCCGCCGGATCGGAGTCGGCGAGCGAGAAGTCGGGTCGTACCAGCACCCGGATCCCTTCGGTGGCTTTCTCGTAGCGCATGGGAACGACGTCGGAGATCGGTGTTTCGTCCGAGTGTACTACACGGGGCGGTTCCGAAAGTGCGCCACGCCGAGCGCCCGAGCGTCTCGGGAGACCCCGGCGGGGAAAGCCGGCCCACCGAGCGCCGGATCGGGCCCCGGACGGGGCCCGCCGTCAGCTCCGGTCGATGACCACCGTGTGCCGCATCCCCAGCGAGAGGACGATCGACCCTCCCAGGAGCTCCACGACCGCGTTCGACAGCAGGTCGGTGTCGCACACGACCGAGACAGCAACGAGCCGGTTCGTCGTCGGATCACCCGGGATGATGACCGGGCTCAGGAAGTCGTAGTCGAGCGTGTAGCCGTTGCCGGAGAAGGAGAAGCCGTCCGGGAGGTAGCCGTTGAGCTCGGGCGGGACGGCGCCCGGGCCGACCTCGGCCGGCCACTGGAACGCGTCGCCGTTGTAGTTGACCGTGGCCACCCGGACGACCTCCAGGTCGGCGGCCACTTCGGCGGCGCGGGCCCGGTACGTCATGCTGCGCAGGTTGGGGATCGCCATGCCCGCGAGCAGGCCGACGATCGAGACCGCCATGAGGAGCTCGATCAGCGAGAAGCCGGCCCGGGAGACGTCCCGGGCCATGGGGCGGCGGGCAGCGGGGGATCGGTTCACGGCGCTCATCCTCCCCCGAGGTCGATGACCGGCGCGAAGTCCTCCGGCCGCTGGACGGCCGAGTCGAAGCGCAGCTCCCGCCCGTCCAGGCTCACCGTGAGCACGTACGAGCTGTCCGAGACGGTGTACGTGACCGGAAGGCCGAAGGTGGTGAGCTGGCTTCCCGCCTCCTCCAGCGTGGCCGGAAGGCGGCCGTTCGCGGTCCGGAAGTTCTCGATCGGCGTGATGCCGTAGAGGTAGATCGTCGACCGGTTCTGCTGGTCGACCTCGGCGTTCGGACGCGTGTCCTCGACCGGATTGACGATGAGGAACTCCGGCGAAGCGATCAGGAAGTAGAGCGCCAGCACACCGATGTTCACGGTGAGCGGGAGCATCCACTTCGGCGGGGTCTTGGGCCCCTGCTTCTTCTTGGCCGCCTCTTCGCGCTCCGCCGCGTGCTGCAGCACCTCTGCGACGACGTCCGCCGCCTCCTTTCCCGGGGCGGTATCCCTCGCGTGGTACGGCTTGACGTTGTCCTGGTCGGTCATCGCATCGACAGGAGGGTCCGCGGGACGGGGCGCGCCCGTCGACGGTCGCACCCGCGACCGCACCCTTGGATTCTAATGTTTTCGCGGGGTCGAACGACAGGGGCGCGCGCCGGCGGCGGTCCGTCGACGCCACGTCGGACGCTCGGTAGCTTCGGGCATGACGAGGCGCGCTCTGTCCCGGTCGGTCGAGGACTACCTCAAGGCCATCTATCGGCTCACCGCCGAGGGTGGCCCGGCCTCGACGTCGGCGGTGGCGGAAGCCCTCGAGATCCAGCCGGCGTCCGTCACGGGGATGGTGAAGCGGATGGCCGAGACCGGCCTGCTGGAGCACGTGCCGTACAAGGGGGTCGAGCTGACCCCGGCCGGAACCCGCGAGGCGCTCCGGGTCGTCCGGCGCCACCGCATCCTCGAGACGTACCTCTGCTCCCGTCTGGGCTTCACCTGGGACGACGTCCACGACGAGGCCGAACGCCTCGAGCACGCCGCGTCCGACCAGCTCATCGAGCAGATGGCGAAGGCGCTGGGCTTTCCCAGCCACGACCCGCACGGCGCGCCGATTCCCACCCGCTCAGGGCAGATCGAGACGGTGGCGTACTCCACGCTGGCGGACGCCGGCGCGGGAGCCCGCCTGCTGGTGCACGCCGTCCGGGACGAAGACCCGGAGGCGCTCCGTTCGATGGCGCGTACCGGTCTCATCCCCGGCGCGCGGGTGGTCGTGGGAGACGCGGTCGCGAAGGACGGCTCGATCGAGGTCGACGTGGTCAACGACGATCGGGGCGTGCGGACCGTTCCGGGCGGCCTCGCGGAGAACGTCTTCGTGGTCCCGGATCCGAGCTGACGCGCCCGGTCGGAGGCCGCCGCCTCATCGCCCGGCGTAAGGTCGGAGACGGCTCAGCCTCCCGGCGGGCCCAGGCCGGGGCAGCTCGGTGTGCCGGGCCGCGGCTCGCGTGACGAGAAGACCGTGAAGGTCCGGCCGACGGTCGACCCGAAGACACCCGTGCCGTCGCCCCGCAGGCTTGCCACGCGCACCTGGCCGGAGGGGTTGAAGTTCCCGCCGCGGGCCCAGTTCACGTAGTTGCGGTCGACCGCCGTGATCGAGACCTCCGCGCTCACGTCGTCGGGGAGGCCACGCTGGAGCCGGACCGCCACGTCCTGATCGAGGTCGAAGCGGTTGAAGACCCCGAACTCCGTGGGAAAGGCGATCGTGGTGTCGGCGTCGGAGATGGACAGCCCGAGCAGATAGAGCGGGTCCTCGTCGAGCACGATGCCTTCCCGTCGGAGCGCACCCGGGAGGCCCCGGATCGACGTTTCGTTGATGTACGCCCAGGCGTCGACCGCCCGGCTCCACCGGATGTCCATCTCCGTGTCCGGAGGGACCCGGCACGACCGGGGCACCCCGTCGAGCTCGAAGTAGCCCGGCAGCTGTGTGGCGCCGACGAGCGTGCGGCCGTCCACCATCGTGATCTGCACCTCGAAGAGATCCCGCGCCCGGATGTCGGCGGTCGTCGAATCGTCCAGGATGAAGCACGCGCCGGGTTCCTCCACCGGAGACGACTCGACACAGTCGTCGACTGCGCGTCCCGGGAGGCGGTAGACGGTGCCGTCGGACCGCGTGACGGTGACTCTGGCCAGCTGGAGGTCCGAGATCGAGTCGACGACGCCGATGGTCCGGTGCAGGAAGGCGCGGATCTCGTTCTCCGCCGGGTCCTGCGCGACGTTCACGAAGACCTCGGCCACGATCACGTCCTGTGCGTCGACCAGCGTGATCTCCTCGAGCTCGCACGCGGCCGTGGCCGCGACGACCGGGAGCCAGGCCGGCAGGAGTCGGCGGAGCGCGTGGCTCGATCCGGAGGCCCGGGGACGCGCTCCCATCAGAACGAGACCTCGAGGCCGAGCGTGGGCAGGATCGGGAACATCGACACGCCGGACCGGACCGCGGGGTCCTGCTCGTACTCGTAGAAGTAGAAGAGCACGTTCCGCTGGTTGTAGAGGTTCACGAGGTTCAGGTAGGGGGTGAGCGCGCCCCACGACTTCGTGAAGGTCCGCCGGAAGCTCAGGTCGAGGCGGTGGTAGGTGGGGTAGCGCGCGGCGTTGCGCTCTCCCAGCACCACCCCGTACCCGCCGATGTCCTCCCCGTCGTCCCCGGTCCAGTCGAGGCCGCGCCCTTCCACGTAGCGGGGCGAGTAGAAGGCGTACGAGCCGAGCGCGCGCGTGTAGGGGATCCCCGTTCCGAAGTTCCAGCGCACGCCGCCCTCCCAACCCCACGGCGCCGGATAGCGCAGCACGAGGTCGACGTCGACGCGGCGGTCGAAGATCGGCGCGTAGCTGATCTCCGGCGGCTCGGGCAGAGGGGAGAGCTGGTCGGGGAAAGTGCGCTCGGCCTTCAGCCACGAGGCGGCGAGCCAGCCGGTGACGGGGCCGGTCTCCTTCTTCACGAGCAGGTCCAGCACGTAGGAGAAGCCGTCGCCGGCCAGGATGTCGTCGAGCGGGTCGTTCGGGTTGTCGGCGTTGTTGAGGGTCACGACCCCGTCGAAGTCGCGGACATATGCTTCGACCGACCAGAACCAGTCGACGTCGTGGTACCCCTCGAGTCCCACCTGGAGCTGATCCGACACCGTGTGGGGCGCCCGCCGTCCGGCGAGGACCCAGATGTCGAGGCCGAGCGGCAGCTCCTCGTCACGCATCGAGTGCAGGAACTGCGTGTACCGGCCGGCGGCCAGCTTCACCGCGAGGTCACCTCCGTTCAGGAACCGCTTCACGGCGAGCCGGGGTGAAGGCTCCACGACCTCGCGGCCCGGGTCGGGCCGCCAGCGGTCCACGCGCAGCCCCGCCTCCACGAGCCAGGCGCGCGGCACCGACCAGCGCGTCTGTGCATAGGCACCCGCGAGCCACGCGCCGCCCACGCCGCTCGCGAAGCTCGTGCCGCCCGTCGAGAAACGGTTCTCGTAGGACGTGCGCTCCAGCGACGTCCCGAACTGGAACGCCCAGCGGGCGGTCGGCCGCGTGTCGAGGTCCGCCCGGACCTGTCCCTGCTGGATTCGGCTCCGGAAGTCGGTGTCCGCGAAGTCGGGGAAGATCAGCCCCGTGGCGAAGCGGCTGAAGTTCGTTCGCACCTGGAGCGAGCCGCCGCCGCGGCGGGGCCGTGTCCAGCTGGCGCCGATCGCGTCGTTGCCCCAGTCCCAGTCGATGCGGAGCGGGAAGTCCTCGTCGTCCACGCTGGTCAGGTCGAAGACGTCCTTGCCCAGGTAGCCGGTGAGCGCGATCCGGTCGCCCCCTTCCGTCCATCCCTCGACGTAGGTCTGCAGGTCCGTGAGGTGGTAGGGGAACTCGAAGGCCGGTTTGAGCAGGACGTCGAAGTACGAGCGCCGGGCCGAGAAGCGGTAGCGCAGGTTCGAGAGCCCCACCATCGCGGCCATGTCGTCCGGGGCGCGACCCCCGACCGCCGCGCGGGTGGCCAGCAGGGAGACCGCCGCGTCCCCGCCGAAGTCACCGCGCCCCGCCTCGCTGCGGATGTCGAGCACGGACGAGACCCGGCCTCCGTGCTCGGATGCGAAACCGCCGGACTGGAGCTCGACGCGGTCGATCATGTCGGCGTTGAAGACGGAGAAGAGGCCGCCGAGGTGGAACGGCGAGTAGATCGGGATCCCGTCCAGCAGGATCAGGTTCTGGTCCTGCGAACCGCCGCGCACGTGGAAGGCCGCCGAGAAGTCGGAGGTCGACACCACGCCCGGCAGGACCTCGATCGCGCGCACGGGGTCGGGCTCGCCGACACCGGGAATCGAGCGCACCTCGTCGAGCTCGAGCTCACGCACCGTCGGCCCGCCGATCTCCTCGAAGCGCACCCGCTCCCGGCTCCGTTCCGCCTCGACCGAGATTCCCTCGAGCTCGATCGCCGAGGCTTCCAGCCGGGCGTCGACCTCGACGGTGGCCGCGAAGCCGACCTCGAGCGCCTCGACGTACTCGGCGTAGCCGAGCGCCTGGACCACGATCTCGTAGCTGCCGGGCACGACTTCGGAGAGACGGAAGGAGCCGAGCGCGTCGGTGTCGGTGACGTAGCGGCGGGCACCCTCGGCGAAGAGCGAGACGGTGGCGCCGTACACGCCCGCGGTCTCCTCGTCCCGCACGCTGCCCTGCACGGTCGCGAGCTGGGCGGCGAGCCCCCCCGGCGCGACGAGGTGGAGCAGCGCGGTCAGGCCGAGCGCCAGGGCACCGCGCGAGATTGGATGGATCTGGCTCAATGTCAAAGCGCCGTGCGCCGCGCTGCGTCGACGACCGGCGTCCCGTTCCGGTATGTTGTCGGCCGCCGTTCGAACCGAACCGTCCGATCCGTCGTGCGCGCCTCTCACTCGACCCGACGCGTCAGCCTCCCGCCGTCCGGGCCCCTACTCCCGCACGGGACGTACGTCCGTCCGCGGGGGTGCGTTGCGTGCAACCCCGCCGCCCACCGAGCGATCCTCCGCACCCGGTGGTCCGCGTGAGCCCGAACCGGGCCGCGCTCGACCGGCTCACGGCGTGGCCGCGCCTCCCGCTGGCGGACCTCCCGACGCCGCTCCTGCGCGCCGAGCGGCTGGGGGGGCGCCTCGGCGTCGCGCACGTGTACGTGAAGATGGACGCCGAGACCGGCTTCGCGCTCGGCGGCAACAAGGTCCGCAAGCTCGAGCTCGTGCTGGAGGAGAGCCGGCTGGCCGGGATCACCCACGTCCTCACGGCGGGAGGCCCCCAGTCGAACCACTGCCGGGTGACGGCGGCCGCCGCGGCCCGTCTCGGCCGCGCGTGCGTCCTCGTCCTCAACGGGCCCGAGCCGGAGCGGCCGACGGGCAACGCGCTGCTGCACCGCCTCTTCGGTGCGGAGATCGTGACGGTGGCGGACCGCGACGCGCGCGCCCCGACCCTGGAGCAGGAGGCAGAGCGGGTGGTCGCCGAGGGAGGTCGTCCGCTCGTCGTTCCCATCGGCGCTTCGGACGCCCTCGGCTCCCTGGGGTACGCGCTGGCCGCGCTCGAGCTCGCGGACCAGCTCGACCGCCTCGCCGACGGTGCCCGCTCGACGCGGCTCTTCCTCTCGAGCTCGTCGTGCGGCACGCTCGCCGGCCTCCTCCTGGGACTGGCGCTCCTCGGACGGAGCGATGTCGCACTCCACGCGGTGAGCGCGGATGCGAGCGCCGACGAGCTGAGGGACCGCGCGCTCGACCTGGCCGGCGAGGCGGCCGAGCTCCTCGGAGCCCGGGTCGCGCCCGGCTCCGTTCCGCTGGAGACGGACGACGGTCAGGTCGGCGAGGGATACGGCATCCCCACGGCGGCGTCCCGCGCGGCGACCGAAGACTTCGCCCGGCTCGAGGGGATCGTGCTCGACCCCACGTATTCGTCCAAGGCCGCCGCCGGCATGATCGCGTGGGTCGAGCGACACGGGGTGGAGCCGGACACGCGGGTCGTCTTCCTGCACACCGGCGGAGCGCCGGGGCTGCTGGCCTGAGGGGACGGACGGGCCGCCGGCCGCGCGCCCGTCCTGACCTTCGAAGTGTGTCGTCCCGAGCCCCCTCAGTCGAACCAGCTCGTGAGTCGCTCGAGCGCCCCGAGCAGGTCCGGCTCCAGATCGAGCACCGGCGCGAGCGGATCCTCGCCGAGCCGCTCCATCCGCTCCGGGACGTTGGCGATCGTGTGATCCTCGATGCGCAGGTCGTCGTTCACCTCCTCCCAGAGGAGCGGCACCGACACCGGCGCGCACGGCTTGGGCCGCACGGTGAACGGCGCCACGAGCAGGCGGCCGTGTCCGTTCTGCACGAAGTCGACGTAGACCTTCCCGTCGCGCCGATCCGGGTTGCGGGTGAGCGTGGCGATCTTCGGCAGCTCCGACACCACCACCTGCCCCAGGAGCTGACCGAGTGACCGGGACTGCTCGTACGTCAGGCGCCGGCCGAGGGGGACGAGGACGTGGATCCCCGACGACCCGCTCGTCTTCGCGAAGCTCGGCAGCCCGATCTCCTCGCACAGCTCGTGGATCCGGCGCGCCACCGCCACGACGTCGGTGAACGGAGCCTCCTTCGGATCCAGGTCGAGGATGCACCAGTCCGGCGCGGCGAGCGACTCGATCCGGCTCGACCAGACGTGGATCGGGATCGTGCCCATGTTGATCACGTACAGGAGCGACTCGACGTCCTCCGCCACGAAGTACGAGAGCTCCCGCTCCGACCCCTCGCTCCAGACGGTGACCGTGCGCAGCCAGTCGGGGGCGTACGGCGGCGCGTCCTTCTGGAAGAACGACTTCCCGTCGATCCCGTCCGGGTAGCGCGTCATGACGAGCGGCCGGTCCTCGAGGTAGCGGAGCATCCACGGGGCGATGCGCCGGTGGTACTCGATCAGGTCGCCCTTGGTGTAGCCCTCCTCGGGCCAGAAGACCTTGTCGAGGTTGGTGAAGGGCACCTCCTTCGGCTCGTCGAGCTCGATCGGCTCGGGCTCGTCGGTCACGCGCACCACGATCTCCTCGGCGCATGCCTCCGGCGGCTTGTCTTCCCGGAAGCGCACGAGCGACGGCTGACGCAGGACCCCCTGCTCGGTGACCTCCTTGTAGCGCACCTCGGCCACGAGCACGGGCTCGACCCAGTGGTGGGTCTTCCCCTTCGGAATCGCGCCTTCGCTGCACGGGCACGCGTCCACCTCGAGCTCCTCGAGCCGGGCGAGCGTGTCCGAGAGACCGGCGTCGGTGAAGCCGCTCCCGACGGAGCCCGCGTAGACGAGGTCCTCGCCCTCGTAGCGCGCCACGTGGATCGAGCCGAGGCTGCCCCGCGAGCCCTTCCCCTCGCTCCAGCCGACGACCACGAAATCGCCGGTGCGGACGGTGCGCACCTTGATCCAGCTCTTCGAGCGGCCGCCCCGGTAGGTGCCGTCGGCCTTCTTGCCGACGATGCCCTCGAGCCGCATCCGCTCGACGTGCTCGTACATCACCTCGCCCTGGTCGGGGATGTGGTCGACGAAGCGGATCGGGCCGACCGTGGGCAGCACCTCGCGCAGCACCTCCTTGCGGGTCACGAGCGGGAGGGCGCGCAGGTCGTATCCCTCGACCGCCAGCAGGTCGAAGGCGTAGTAGACCGCCGGCAGCTCGACGCTGGCCCGTAGCGCGTCCATGCGGTTCAGGATCCGGCCGCGCCGCTGGAGGCGACCGAACGAAGGCATCCCGTCGGCGTCGTTGACCACGACCTCGCCGTCGAGGACGAGCCCTTCGTAGGGCAGCCCGCGCACCGCGCGCGCGATCTCGGGGAAGGTCGCGGTGAGGTCGTGCCCGGAGCGCGAGCGCAGGAACGCCTCCCGGGCCGTGCGCTCGGCGAGCAGACGATAGCCGTCGTACTTCAGCTCGAAGATCCACCCCTCGCGCGAGAACGGCGTCTCCTGAGACGAGGCGAGCATGAGGTCGACGTCCTTCGCCCGGACGTCGCGTGACTTCGCTCCCAGCGCCTCCACCCGCTCGGCGAGCTCCGCGGCGTGCGCGTCGGCGTGCGGGAAGTCGTCGACGGTGAGACCGGAGTAGATCGAGTCGTCCGGGTAGTCCTCCGTCGACCCGTCCGGGTCGAGGTAGGCGTCGCGCTCCTTGATCAGCAGCCACGAGTTCGGGGCCTGCCGCGTCTTCACCAGCGTCCAGCGCCCCATCAGCTTGTGACCGTGCAGCTCGAAGAGGAGCTTGCCTTTCTCCAGCCCCTCGTGCGGATCCTCGAGCGGGGTCCACACGCCGCGGTCCCACACGATCATCGCGCCGGCGCCGTACTGGCCCTCGGGGATCACGCCCTCGAACTCCGCGTACTCGAGCGGGTGGTCCTCGGTCTGCATCGCGAGCCGCTTGTCGTCCTGATTGGGCGACGGGCCCTTCGGCACAGCCCACGACAGCAGGACGCCGTCGAGCTCGAGCCGGAGGTCCCAGTGGAGCGCGCGCGCCGCGTGCTTCTGCACCACGAAGATGCTCCCCCCCGCCACGACCCGGCCGCCGAAGGGCTCGGGCGTGCGCGAGGCCGTCCGCTTCTCGCGGTAGGTGGCGAGGCGGTCGTCGCGGGTGGGGGTCACGGGCGGGGCGGGCTCATCGGTGCGCGGGGCTCGCGAATCTGGACCGAGTCGGTCCGCCGTGGCCACCCGCGCGCTCACTTACATTGTCATTGACATCACCCGTCGAGGCACCCACCTTACTTACGTTGTCAGTCATGCAGGGTGGGCCCGCGCACGGATCCCGCATCCGTCGGACCGGCGCCCACCACGCTCCGAGCGCGGAGGCGGCGGAATGGGACGGGATCGGGTCGGAGAGTTCGAGCATCGCCTGATGCTCGCGGTGCTGCGCCTGGGCGGCGAGGCGTACAGCGTCCCGCTCGTGCTCGAGCTCGAGGAGCGCACCGGGCGCGAGGTGTCCCAGTCGTCGGTCTTCATCGTGCTGCAGCGTCTCGAGAAGAAGGGGCTGCTCGCGTCGCGGATGGAGCCACGCGCAGACAGCGGCCGCGCCCGACGGTACTTCAGCCTCACGCCCGAGGGGATGGAGAGCCTCCGCGACTCCCGTCGCGACCTCGTCGCGCTGTGGGAAGGGATCACCGCCCAGCTGGACGAATCGTGAGCGGGCACAGGGTGGGGCCGCCGCGACCGGGTCCCCTGACCCGCTTCCTGCTCGAGCGCCGCACGGCCCCGGGTCAGCGCGAGCGGATCCTCGACGAGCTGCGCGAGATGCACGAGCACCGGTCCGCGGCGTCCGGGGCCCGCACCGCCGACCGTTGGCTCCGACGAGAGTATCGCCGGCTGGCGTTCCGCCTCGCCTTCGGAGAGGGTCTCGACGAGCCGTACGACCCGCGCGGTCCGGCCGCACCGGTCGAGCTCTACGCGGACCTGCGCGCGAGTGTGCGCGGCCTCGCACGGGCTCCGCTCTTCACCGCGGCCATCTGCGGCACCCTCGCGCTCGGCCTCGGGGGCACCACGCTGGTCTTCGCGATCGTGCACTCGGTGCTGATCGCCCCGCTGCCGTATCCCGGCGGGGAGCGCATGGTCTTGCTGCGCACGGTGGAAGGCGAGGACATGTGGAACACGTCGATGGCCGACGTCCACGCGCTCCAGGAGACCCCGCCCGCGGCATTCGAGACGATGGCGGCGTACACGTACCGGACCTCGCGCGTGGCCGCCGGCCCCGACGTCGAGCTGCTGCGCACGAAGTGGGTGACACCCACCTACTTCCCGATGCTCGGCGTCGGTCCCGAGCGCGGGCGACACTTCAGCGAGGACGAGGGGCGCCCGGGAGGTCCCCGGGCCGTGCTCGTGACGCGGGGCTTCCGGGACCGGAGCTTCCCCGCGGGTGCCGAGGTCGTCGGGCGCACCCTGCTCGTGGACGGTGAGCCCACGCCGATCGTGGGCGTACTGCCCGACCGGCTCGGCCCGCTCGACCGGGGCATCGAGGTCTTCCCCGTTCTCGTGGTGGACGTCCCACCGCGGAAGGGGCCGTTCTTCTTCCAGAGCTTCGCGCGATTACGGCCGGACACGGAGCCGTCCGTGGCGCGTGCTCAGCTCGCCGCGGTCTCGGAGCGGATCTTTCCGCTCTGGCAGGACTCGTTCACCCAGCCCGAAGCGGTGCTCGGCTTCATCGACCTCAAGGACGCGCTGGTCGGCAACGTGAGTCGGACGTTGTGGATGGTGCTCAGCGCCGTCGGTCTCCTCCTCCTGATCGGGGCGGCGAACGCCGCGAGCCTGCTCGTGGCCCGAGCCATCACGAGGTCGCGCGAGCTGGCGATCCGCGCCTCCCTGGGCGCCTCCGGGCGGCGCGTGCTCCGGCTGCTCCTCACCGAAGCGATCGTCATCGTGGCCGCTGCCGGGGCGGCCGGGATGGCCCTCGCGCTGGCGGGGCTCGAGGTCGTGCGACGCTTCGGCGTCGGGCGCCTCCCGCGCATCGAGGAGATCGGGATCGGCCCGGAGAGCCTCGCATTCTTCGGAGGCATCTGCCTCGCCGCGTGGACCATCCTCGGGGTCGTCTCCGCCGGGGCGGCGGCCCGGAACCGCACCGCGGGCGTGGCCACGACCGCCGCTCGCTCGACGCCCACCCGGGGACTCCTCCTGCTGCGTCGGATCCTGGTCGCCGGACAGTTCGCGGTGGCCGTGCCGCTTCTCACGGGCGCCGTCCTCCTCGTGCGCTCCCTGGACCACGCGCGGAGCGAGAGCTACGGCTTCGATCCGACGGGCCTCGTGACGCTGCTCGTCACCCTGCCCCGGGAGCAGTACCGGTCCGGCGCCGACGTCCGCGGCTTCTGGGCGAGGGCGCTCCCCGACGTCGAGGCGCTGCCCGGGGTGGTCGCCGCGGGACTCGCGGACGCGCGGCCGCCCCTCGCGGGCTCGTGCTGCAACAACTTCGTGGTGGAAGACGGTGAGCCCCGCTCGGGAGGCGCGATGCTCACCGCGCCGTGGATCACCGCGGACGCGGCGTTCTTCGACGTCTACGGCCTTCAGCCGATCGAAGGACGCCTCTACGAAGCCGCACCCACCGACACCATGCGCCACGCGGTCGTCGACGAGCACTGGGTGCAGCGCTTCTCTCCGGAAGCACCGCCGGTGGGCCGTCGGTTCCGCTCGGGCGGGTGCACGATCGAAGGCTGCCCCTGGGTGGAGATCGTGGGCGTCGTCGGCAATGTGAAGACGTCCGGCCTGGACGATACGCGCCGGCTCGGCACCATCTACTACGACTTCGCGCGCGACAGCTACAATTCGCTCACGCTGCACGTGCGGGCGCGAGGCGACGCGCTCTCGGTCGTCGACGGCGTACGCGGGGTGATCCGGACTCACGACCCCGCGGTCCCGGTCGGGGACGTGCGCACCGTCGAGGCGCTCGCCGAGGAGTCGATGCAGGGGCGGAGCTACACGGCCATGCTCGTGGCGCTCCTCGCGGGCGTGGCGCTCGCCCTCTCGATCGTCGGCGTCTACGGCGTCATGGCCTACTTCGTCCGTCAGAACGCCCGAGAGATCGGCATCCGGATCGCGCTGGGCGGGGGTCCCGGCTCGGCGCTCCTCCTCGTCCTGCTCCGGGGGATGAGCGTCGCGGCCCTCGGCACGCTGCTGGGCCTCCTCGCGACGCCGTGGCTCACGCGCCCCATGGGCGGACTTCTCTACGGCGTCGCGCCGAACGACCCGCTCGTCCTGGGCTCGGTCGCCGCGGGTACGCTCGTCGTCGCCCTCGCCGCCACGGCCCTCCCCGGTCGCCAGGCGGCGCGCACCGATCCGGCGGTGACGCTCAGGGAGGAGTAGCGAAGCGGTACGGACGGGAGGTGACACAGCGCGGCGAGGCGGTATCGTGTGGCGGCCATCCCGGCCACGCGAACCCCGGAGAGACCCTTGGCCGCACACGGACCCGCCGCACCGCTCGACACCCTCCGCGGGCGAACGTATTCCGTCATCTTCGGCCACGAGAAGGGGTGGGGTCGCCACTTCGACGCGATCCTCATCGTCTTCATCCTCGGGAGCGTGGCCGTAGTCATGCTCGACTCGGTCTCGGGCATCCGCTCCGCGTACCGGGACGAGCTCGTGGCACTCGAGTGGGCGTTCACGATCCTCTTCACGATCGAGTACGTCACCCGGATCTGGTGCGTGCGCCCGGTCCGTGCCTACGCGCTCTCGTTCTTCGGCGTCATCGACCTCCTGTCGATCCTGCCCACGTACCTGAGCGTCTTGCTGCCGGGCGGGCAGTACCTGGCGGTGATCCGAATCCTGCGCGTGATCCGGGTGTTCCGCGTCTTCAAGCTGGCCCGCTTCCTCGGGGAGGCGAGCGTGCTCGCCGCGGCGCTGCGCAACGCCCGCTACAAGATCTCGGTCTTCCTCGTGACCGTGGTCTGCATCGTGATCTGCGTGGGCTCGGTGATGTATCTCGTGGAGGGTCCCGCGGCGGGGTTCACGAGCATCCCCCAGGGGGTGTACTGGGCGATCGTCACGCTGACGACGGTGGGGTACTGCGACCTGGCCCCCATCACGTCGCTCGGCAAGGCCCTCGCCTCCTTCGTGATGATCCTCGGCTACGGCATCATCGCCGTGCCCACCGGAATCGTGACCGCCGAGATCGCGCAGCTTCCGACCGGGCGCACCCCCCTGGCCCGGGCGTGCCCGTCGTGCGAGCACATCGAGATCGATGCCGACGCACGCTTCTGCCGCTTCTGCGGCGGAGAGATGCCGCCACCCCGCTCGTGAGGGGCTAGGGGACGGTCCGCACGCCGAGCAGGTCCATGACGCCGAACGCCTCGAGCGTCATCCAGAGGCCGAACGCCGCATAGAGAATGATCATCGCGTGCGACTCCCGGACCGTGAGCTCCATGTCGCGAAGCATGAAGACGAGCATCACGATCGTCGCGAGGATGAGGAAGGACATCATCGGCACGATCTGGGTGAAGTTCACCTCGATCGTCCCGACGAGCATCACGCCGAGCGGCACCGCGACGAGCAGGTCGAAGACGTTGCTGCCCAGGACGTTGGAGACGCTCGATTCCACCCGGCCCATGACCGAGGCGCGCACGCTCACGAAGGTGTCGGGGATCGACGTGGCCGCGGCCACGATGGTCATCCCCCAGAGGAAGGTGGGCGTCTCGAGCGCCTCTCCCAGCGTGATCGCGACGCGGAGCAGGATCTCGACGCCGATCAGGATCAGGACCACGCATCCCAGGAGCACGCCCCACTCCTTGAATGCGTTGATACCGTCCTGGCGCGGGTTCTCGGCGCGCTGCCGCTTGACCTCCTCGAACTGGATGAAGAGGTACAGGCCGTAGAGCAGGAGCGGGAAGAGCGCGAGGGTGCGCGTGAACTCGCCCCGGAAGATGCGACGCCCGCCGTTGACCAGCGTCGGCTCGTAGCCGTTGTAGATGACCGTGAGGCTGAGCACCAGCATCAGCATCGCCACGGAAACCAGATAGAACTGCGCCTCGCGGTAGATGAGGTCGCGGTTGGCCTGCAGCGAGCGACCCCGGGCGTACACGCTGAAGGCCGGGATCACGAGGATGTTGTAGATCGCCGAGCCGATGATCGCGGCCAGACCGAGCTCGAAGTCCTGGTGGGCGAGCGGCGCGAGCAGCGCCGTGACCAGCTCCGGCATGCTCGAGGAGATGGCGAGCAGCACCGACCCCTTCACGGCGTCCGGGATGCCGTAGTGCTGGGCGAGCCGGTGCGTCGACTCCTCGAGCCGCGAGCAGGAAAGCCACAACAGGGCGGAACCGAACAACGTTCCGCCCAGGACGAAGGCGATGATCATCGCGCGAAGCTCACCGGATCAGGATACGGCGGCAAGTCCACGCCGGGGCTCGGTCCGCCCCCCGCTGCCGGGGGTCCCGCCGACGCGATCGTTGCCGGACAACCCCTTGGGAACATACGTTTTGCGCACTATGGCAGCGCGCGCGATCGGAACGTCGACCATCGCCTTCGGGCTCGTCTCCCTCCCCGTGAAGATCTACTCCTCGGCGGAGTCGGGGCGGAAGATCTCCTTCAACATGATCTGGAAGGAGCGGGGCGTCCGCGTCCGCCAGCAGTACATCGACCCGGCGGACGGCGCGGTCGTGCCGCGCGACGAGATCGTGAAGGGGTACGAGTTCGCCAAGGACCAGTACGTCCTCTTCACGAAGGACGAGCTGGAGGTCGTCGAGGCCCCGAAGTCCGACGAGATCGAGATCGTGAGCTTCGTTCCGGCGGACACGGTTGGCCGGCTCTACTTCAACAAGGCCTACTACCTCGGCCCCGACAAGGGCGGGGCACGGGCCTACCGACTCCTCGCCGCGGCCCTGCGGCAGACCGATCGCGTGGCGATCGCGAAGCACGCCACCCGAGGCAAGCAGTACATCGTCATGATCCGCCCGCACGAGGAAGGGCTGGTCATGGAGCAGCTCTACTACGCCGACGAGATCCGTTCATTCGACGAGGTCCCGCTCGAAGAGGGGGACGTGAACGACGCCGAGCTCAAGCTGGCCATCCAGTTGATTGACCAGGCCGCCTCGGAGAGCTTCGATCCGTCGCTCTTCAAGGACGAGGTCCGCGAGAAGACGCTGGAGCTCATCCAGAAGAAGGTGGACGGCCAGGAGATCACGGCCGCCCCGGCGGAGGAGTCGAAGACGAAGATCATCGACCTCATGGCCGCCCTGAAGGCCTCCATCGAGGAAGGCGAGGGCGACGCGGGGCGCAAGCCCGCCGCGAAGGCGGGAAAGAAGAAGTCGGGTGGCAGCAAGAAGAGCTCCTCGCGCAAGAAGGCCGCGTCCGGCTGACGCGTCCACGGGCGAAGTCGTTGCCCGGGGGGCCGGAGGCACGCCCGGCGGCGACGGCTTCACGACCCGGCAGGTCGCCGAGATCCTGGGCCTGCCGAGCTCGCGCATCCTCGGCTGGGCCCGTCGCGGCCTCGTCGATCCACAGCGAACGTCGGACGGAGCGTACTGCTTCTCCTTCCAGGACGTCGCCCTCCTCCGCCGGGTGCGCGCCCTGCTCGCGGAGGACCTCCCGCCGCGCCGCCTCCAGGCCGCGCTGTACGCGCTGCGCGACCAGCTCCCGGTCGGGCGGCCGCTCAGCGCCCTCGACATCTCGGTCGACGGACGACGCGTCCTCGTGCGGGACGGCGACACGACGTGGGAGCCGGACACGGGCCAGCTCCGGCTCGAGCTGGACGCCGCGCCACCCCCCGTGGAGGACGCGTCGCCCGAGGGCGCACGGGTGCTCGGGCTCTCCCCGCGACCGGAGCTGCGCCTCTCCGTCGGGCCGGAGGCGGAAACGCATGCCGGCGACGACGGCGGCACCGCGGACGACTGGTACGACGCTGCGCTCGACCTCGAGGCCACGGATCCGCGGGGCGCCGCCGAGTCGTACCGACGGGCCATCTCGCTCGACCCCCGGCACGCCGACGCGCTCCTCAATCTGGGACGGCTCCTCCACGAAGAGGGGAGCCCGAAGGAGGCGGAGTCTCAGTACCGGCGTGCGCTCGACGCCGACCCCCGGAGCGCCCGGGCCTGGTTCAACCTCGGCGTGGCTCTCGAGGACCTGAGCCGGCGTGACGACGCCGTCCGAGCCTACGAGCGCGCGCTGAAGCTCGACGAGCGGCTGGCCGCCGCGCATTTCAACCTCTCGCGGCTCCTCGACGCCACGGGGCTCCGCGCCAAGGCGCTGCGGCACCTGGCCATGTACAGGCGACTGGCCGAAGACGGAGGCTGAGCCGGGCAGCGACCGCGCGGTGAGCCGCGGTCGACACCGACGTGCGCGGCCTGTCCGCACTTCTCCCACCGCTGTACGATCGTCGTCCACGACATCCATCGGGAGGACGACGATGAAGACGCGCTCCTGGCTCCTCGCGCTCGCGCTCGCGGGCGTCGCGCTGACCGCTCCCCTCGCGGCGCAGGCCCCCGCCGCGGAAGGCGGCACCCTGGGCTTCTACCGCTTCCCCGCGCTGCACGACGACGTGCTCGTCTTCGCCGCCGAAGGAGACCTCTGGCGCGTACCCGCCACGGGCGGGGTCGCCTGGCGGATGACCACGCACGCCGAAGAGGAGCGCTATCCCGTCATCTCCCCGGACGGGCGCACGCTCGCCTTCACGGCTCAGTACGAGGGACCCGCGGAGCTGTACACGATGCCGATCGTGGGCGGCACCCCGACGCGTTGGACGTACGAGGCCCCCACGTCGATCCCCTCGACCTGGACGCCGGACGGTCGACTCGTCTACGAGACCTTCCACTACTCGACGCTGCCCCACTTCCAGCTCGTGTCGCTCGATCTCGGGACGGGCACGCGGGAGCGCGTGCCGCTGGCCACCGCCACGAGTGCCAGCTACGACGAATCCGGGCGCAACCTCTACTTCGTGCGCCCCGCATTCCACAACAACGTGACCAAGCGCTACGTGGGAGGCACCGCGCGCGACGTCTGGAAGTTCGGCGACGGCATGGACGAGGCCGTGGAGCTCACCGGCGACTTCGACGGTGAAAGCCACTCGCCGATGGCGTGGCAGGGGCGGGTGTATCACGTGACCGACCGCGACGGCACCATGAACATCTGGTCCATCGACGAGAACGGGGGCGACTTGAGGCAGCATACCCGCCATTCGGGGTGGGACGTGCGCAACCCGCGCCTGCACGAGGGCCGCATCGCGTACGAGCTCGCGGCCGACATCTGGATCTACGACATCGCGTCGGGCGGTACCGCGCGTGTGCCGATCACGCTCGCCTCGGACTTCGACCAGCTGCGCGAGGCGTGGGAGGACGACCCGATGCAGTACCTGAGCGCCGCGCACGTCCACCCGGACGGCGAGAGCGTCGTGCTCACCGCCCGCGGGCGAGTCTTCGTGGCGCCGACGAACGGTGGCCGGATCGCTCGCGCGTCTACGGCCGAGGGGGTGCGCTACCGCGACGTCCTCTTCATGCCCGACGGCGAGACGCTCGTCGGGCTGTCCGACGAGTCGGGCGAGCTCGAGTGGGAGACGCTCCCGGCCGACGGGATCGGGCCCCGCCGCCAGATCACGACCGATGCGCAGGCGCAGCACTTCGCGGGCACGGTGTCACCCGACGGCCGCTGGATCGCCTTCGACGACACGGAGTCGGATCTCTGGATCGTGAACGTCGCGTCCGGCGAGAAGACGCTCGTCTCCGAGAGCAAGTACGGCATCGGGGTCTTCCGGTGGGCGCCCGATTCGCGCTGGCTCGCCTTCGAGGAGGCGGCGGCCAACACCTTCCTGCAGATCAAGCTGTACGACGTGGAGACCGGCGCCCGCGGGGTGGTGACGAGCGATCGGATCAACAGCCGCTTTCCGGCCTGGGACCCCGACGGCGACTTCCTCTACTTCCTCTCCGACCGGAACCTGCGCTCGCTCGTGCCCGGTCCCTGGGGGCCGCGTCAGCCGGAGCCGTTCTTCGACAAGCAGTGGGAGGTGTACCACGTCTCGCTGCGACCCGGCCTCCGGTCGCCCTTCGCCCCCGAAGACGAGCTGCACTCCGGCGACGAGTCGGGGAGCGACGACGAGGCCTCGGCCCCGGCGATCGAGATCGCGATGGACGGGCTACGCGAGCGTACGCGTCGCGTGCCCGTTCCCGCCGGGAACTACTTCGGGCTCGCGACGAACGGTCGCGCGCTCTTCTTCACCGGTCGTGATGCCGACTTCGAGGGGGGTGCGCGCCTCGAGGCGGTCGCGATCACGAACGACGACCCCGAGGTCGTGACGGTCGCCGAGCGGGTGAACCGATGGGAGCTCTCCGCGAGCGGTGATCATCTGCTCGTTCAGCAGGGTCGGCAGATCGCCGTGATCGAGGCGCGCGCCGCCGACGCCGGCTCGATGGTGGACGACCGCGTGGACCTTTCCGGCTGGGCCTTCGCCTTCGACGTC
>CALJLC010000490.1 GCA_937982605.1 uncultured Gemmatimonadales bacterium
TCGCCGAGCAGCGCCGAGTCACAGCACACCACGGCGCGCCTGCGCCGACGGCGTACCTCGGGCGACGCGTCCGGTGCGGCCACCGCGGCCGTCGCCGCCGGGCCGGCGGCGACCGGGAGGAAGACCCGAACGCTCGTCCCTCCACCCGGCGTCGACTCGAGCTCGACCGAGCCGCCCGCCCGCGTCACCGTCTCCTTCACGAGGGCGAGCCCGAGCCCCGTGCCGAGACCGGACTCCTTCGTGGTGAATCGGCGCTCGAACGCCCGCTCGACCACCTCCGACGCCATCCCCCGACCGTCGTCCCGAACCACCAGGCAGACCTCCGTGGGCGCGCCGTCGACTCGGGCCCGCGCGCTGGCCAGGACGGAGACGGTGCCGTCACCGTCGATGGCGTCGCGCGCGTTGACGACGAGGTTGAGCACCGCCAGCTCGACGTCCGCCGAGGGCACCGGGACGCGGGGTAGCCGCTCCTCGGAGATCACGCTCAGCGCAATGCGCTCCGGCAGCACCTGGCGAAGGAGCGGCTCGGCCTCCCGCAGCACCGCGGCGAGGTCGGACGTACCGTCGTCGGCTGCGTCGCTGCGCCCGACGTCCACGAGGCGCGTGACGAGAGACGTCCCCCGGTCGCACGCCTTCACGAGCTCGTGCCAGGCGCGGTGACAACGACCGTCCGGAGGGAGGTGGCGCTCCAGCAGCCCGGCGAAGCCCCGGATGGCGGAGAAGATGTTACGCATGTCGTGCGACACGTCCGACGCCATGCGACCCACCGACACCAGATGGGCCGTCCCCTCCGCGACCAGCCGGTCGACCGGGCTCGCCACCAGCCCGGTGAGGTCGTGGGTCACGACCATGTACCCGATGTCCAGCCCGTTCGGCGTCCGCACCCGGGTCACGCTGGTGGCCGCCCAGAAGGCCCGACCGTCGCCTCGCACCCGCCAACCCGAACCCTGCCAGCTCCCGTCGCGGGCGACCGCCGCGAGGATCGCCTGCGCCCGGCCCTGCTCCCGGTCCTGCTCCAGGAGAAACTCCTCGAGGCGCATACCGAGCGCCTGGTCCCGTGGTAGCGCGAAGAGGTGCGAGCAATCCTCGCCCCAGCGGGAGACGCAGCCGGCCAGATCGAGCCAGAAGAGCCCGTAGCTGACCCGCGATCCGCCCACCGCGCTGGCCCCCGGAGACGCTCCCCCCGACTCGGCTTCCCCGGGGCGCGGCCCCGCGGCGGAGGGGGAGTTCAGCATCGGCCAATCTCACGCGTCATTACAGGGGGGGCACCGCATACAGTAGTGCATGGCGCTAGGAGCACAACCCGTAGTGTAGGCGCCTTCGATGCACACCCTACCCTGCGGGCCTTCCCGAAATCCCGTCCTCGCGGTCGCCACCCCTTGCGTGGCGAGGGAAGAGGCCCCAACTTCCCCTAGCCACACCAAGGAAAGGGCCCATGGGACAGAATCCGAACCTCGTGCGAGGCACGCTCGACCTCCTCATCCTCAAGTCGCTGACGTGGGAGCCGAGGCACGGCTACGGCATCAGCGAGTGGATCGAGCAGGTCACGGACGGCTCGCTCCTGATGGAGGAGGGGACGCTCTATCCGGCGCTGCACCGCCTTCGCGGCAAGGGCATGGTCGAGTCGGAGTGGGGGCTCTCGGAGAACAACCGGCGCGCGAAATACTACCGGCTGACCCCGCAGGGCACGCGCTACCTGGAGGCTGAGGCGGCCTCCTGGGCTCGCTACACCGACGCGGTCGCGCGCGCCCTCGCCATGGAAACGCCGGAGCCGTGAGCCGCCGACGGCGCCTCTTCCGCCTTCCCCCGCCGCGCGACGCGGCGATCCGGGACGAGGTGGACGAGGAGATCCGCTTTCACCTGGAGCAGCGGGCCGCCCGCCTCGAGCGAGAGGGGATGAACCCGTCGGACGCGCGCGACGAAGCCGAGCGGCGCTTCGGCGACGTGGCGCGCATTTCGGACGACGTCGAGGAGCTGATGAGGAGGAGGGAGAGGACGATGAGGAATGCAGACAGGATCGACGACACCCGACGGGATCTGGCCTTCGCCATCCGGCAGATCGCGTACAGTCCCGTGTTCAGCAGCGTCGCCGTGCTCACCATCGCGCTGGCGATCGGCGCGACCACGGCGATCTTCAGCGTGGTCGACGGGATCATGCTCCGGCCGCTGCCGTACGACGAGCCCGAAGAGCTCGTCATGGTGTGGATGGACTACACGCGGCGGGACGTGGTCCTGCCCGACAAGCGGCGCGAGTGGCTGAGCTGGCCGAACTTCGTCGACTTCCGGGACCAGGTCGACGCGGTGCAGCACGCGTCCGCGTTCCAGGGCTGGAACCCCACGCTCACCGGGATCGACGGCGGCGCGCAGCGGCTCAACGGGGGCTTCGTCAGCCGCGGGATGTTCTCGGACGTGCTCGGCGTCGAGCCGGCGCTCGGTCGGGAGTTCCTGCCGGAGGAAGACCGACCCGACGCGGAGCCGGTCGTCGTCATCAGCGACGGCCTCTGGCGCCGCGCCTTCGCCGCGGACCCGGACATCCTCGACCGGACCATCCGACTCAACGACGTGCCCTTCCGGATCATCGGAGTGATGCCCCCGGACTTCCGCCCGCCGGCGTTCCTGGGCACCGACGTGTGGGCGACGCTCCAGTTCGAGGGGTCCGAGCAGAGCCGGGGAAGCATCTTCCTGCGCGCGGTGGCGCGCCTCCACGACGGGGCGACGCCGGAGCTGGCGCAGTCGCAGGCGACGCAGCTGGCGCTCCGGCTGGAGGAGGCCTACCCCGAGGCGAACATCGACACCGGCTTCAACGTCTATCCGCTCCAGTTCGACATGGTGCAGCAGGCGAGCACCGCGCTCTGGGTGCTGCTGGGGGCGGTGGGCTTCGTGCTGATGATCGCGTGCGTGAACGTGGCGAACCTGCTCCTGGCGCGGGGGGCCTCGCGAGGCGGGGAGCTGGCCGTGCGTACCGCGCTGGGGGCGGGGCACGGTCGGATCCTGGCGCAGCTGATGACCGAGAGCGTGGTGCTCGCCGCCATCGGCGGCCTCCTCGGCGTCGCGATCGCCTTCCTCGGCACCGATCTGCTCGTCCGTCTGGCGCCCGCGGGAACGCCGCTCCTCGATCAGGTGGCGGTCGACGGGAGGATCCTCGGCTTCGCCGGCCTCGTCACCCTCGCCACCGGCGCGCTCTTCGGGATCCTCCCCGCGGTACGCGCGGCCCGGACGGATCCGGCCGGCGTGCTGCGGGAGGGAGGGCGCTCGGGCGCCACCGCCGGTTCGGCCAGGTTGCGCAACGCCCTGGTGGTCGGTCAGGTGGCGCTGGCGCTCGTGCTCCTCGTCGGCGCGGGGCTCCTGGTGCGCTCCTTCCAGAACCTGCAGGCTGTCGATCTCGGCTTCGACCCCGACGACGTGCTCGCCGCGCAGTTCCAGCTCCCGAATGCGCGCTACCCCGACGCCGCGGCCCGGACGACGTTCTTCGGTGAGCTCGAGCGCCGGCTCGCGACGCTGCCCGGCGTCACGTCAGTCGGCTCGATCACCGCGCTTCCGCTCGCCGGGGCCGACGGAGACACCAACTTCTACGTCGAGGGCGCACCGCTGCCGGAGCGCGGCCTGGAGCCGTCCGTCTGGCTCCGTCGGGTGACGCCCGGCTACTTCGAGACCGTGGATCTCGAGATCGTCTCCGGCCGCGCCTTCACCGCGGCCGACGACGCCGAAGCCACGCGCGTCATCATCGTCAACGAGACGCTCGAGCGGGACTACTTCGACGGGCAGGCGGTCGGCAAGCGCCTCAACGTCAACAGCATGGAGAACCCGGTGTGGCGCGAGGTCGTCGGCGTGGCGCGCGACATCAAGAACTTCGGCATTCGCGCCGAGAGCCGGAACGCGATGTACCTCCCCTTCGCGCAGGCCCCGACCGGATTCCTCTTCACGGCGGTCGAGACCTCGGTCGAGCCGCAGTCGATGATGAACGCCGTGCGCGCCGAGGTCGCGGAGCTCGATCCGGACATCGCGCTCGGTCAGCTGCAGCCGATGGAGGAGCTCGTGTCGACGTCGCTGGCGGTCGACCGCTTCACGACTTCGCTCCTGGGCGGCTTCGCGCTCGTCGCGCTGCTCCTGGCGGTCGTCGGCCTCTACGGGGTGGTCTCGTACAGCGTCAGCACCCGCCTTCGAGAGATGGGCGTACGCATCGCGCTCGGCGCGCCCGGCTCCGACATCCGGCGTCTGGTGCTGCGCTGGGCCCTCGGGCTGGCCGCCGGAGGGATCGTGATCGGCGCCGTCGGGGCGGCAGCCATCAGCCGGCTCGTCGAGGGACTGCTCTTCGAGGTGGCGCCGACGGACGTGACGACCTTCGCGCTCGTCGCCGTGCTGATGGCCGGAGCGGCGCTCGTGTCCAGCCTGGTTCCGGCCATCCGGGCCACCCGCGTCGATCCGATCCGGGTCCTGAAGGCCGAGTAGGCCGGAAGGGGGTGGCCGCGGCGGCCCTGGCGGCTGTCGCGGCTACCCTGCTCCGACCGTGTAGACGTCACCGCTTTCGGCGATCTTCGTGTCCTCGTACGGCGCCGCGACCCGACGATACAGCTCGAGCTTGGCGCACTCGAGGACGCCGATCGCCTCGTTGAGGTGGGCGTAGCGCAGTCGGCCGGACTCCTCGGCGCGCGCGCTCAGGAACGCGTCGACGAGTCGGGTCACCGCGTAGTTCAGCTCTCCCGGGTCGCCGGGCGCCGCGCCTTCGTCGATCCGGTCGCGGGCCCGGGGTTCGATGTACGGCATGTCGATTCCTCCTCGGTGTGGGATATCGAGCCTAGACGATCCCGGCCAGCGCGTCGACGATCTCGGATCGGACGTGCTCGTCGTGCTCATCCGCCCTTCGTTCCTCGAGGGCGCGCCGCGCCGCCGCCGCCTCGGGCCCGCCGGGCGCCGCGCGCCCCAGCCCCCAGGCCGCGTGCGCGCGCACGAGGGGGTGCGGATCGTCGAGCGCCCGGCGAAGGACGGCCACCGTGTCGGCGGCCCCCGTCGAGCCCGCCACCGACCCGGCGAGGGCGTTGCCGAGGCCGACACAGAGGTTCCGCAGCAGCCCCTCCCGGCGGGCGCGCCGGAGCGGGGACCGCCGGAACCGGCTCCGGAACTCCTCGTCGTCGAGCGCGAGCACCTCGTCGGTCAGCTCGGTGAGCGCCGGGAGGTCTAGGCCGGGCCCCGGCGCGTACGCCGCTTCGTCGGCGGGACCGGCGAAGCGGACGTTCCACGGACAGACCTCCTGACAGATGTCGCAGCCGAAGACGCGGTTGCCGATGCCGGGCCGCAGCTCGTGCGGGATCGGTCCCCGGAGCTCGATCGTCAGGTAGGAGATGCACCGGCGGGCGTCCATGACGGGCGCGCCGTCCTCGTCACGACCGAGGAGCGCTCCGGTGGGACACGCCTCCAGGCACGCCGTGCAGGTGCCGCACCGGTCGGCTTCGAAGGGATCGCTCGGGCGCAGCGCCACGTCCACGAGGAGCATCCCGAGGAAGAAGTACGAGCCCCGGGCGGGGTCGATGAGCATGGTGTTCCGGCCGAACCACCCCAGCCCCGCCCGTCGGGCGAGCTCGCGCTCGAGGATCGGGCCGGTGTCGACGTACGCGCGACCCTGCGCCCCGCCCTCCACCACGCCGTCGAGCCAGTGGAGCAGCTCGAGCAGGCGGGGCTTCACGACGTCGTGGTAGTCGTCCCCGCGGGCGTACCGCGCGATGATCGCGCGCTGCCGATCGTCGACGGCCTCCGGGGGATCGTCGCGGTGGTACTCGTGACCCACGACGATCACCGAGCGGACCGACTCCATCGTCTTCCGAAGCGACGCGCGTCGGGCGATCGAGTCGTCGCGGGCGAGGTACGCCATCTCGCCGTGCCGTCCCGAGGAGACCCAGGCCCGGTAGAACTCCATGTGCTCGGAGGGCGCGGCCGTCGCGATCCCGAAGAGGCCGAAGCCCAGCGCCCGGGCCCGCTCCCGCAGACGGTCCTCCAGGGCGCCGTCCTCCGCGTCCTGGCGGGCCACCTCGCCCGCCGGCGGGACGCCTCCGCTCACGCCCGCTCCGAGAGGGGCGGGAGGCGGTAGCGACGACCCTTCCACTCGACCGTCCGCCCGCGGATCCAGGCGCGCAGGAAGATGAAGGAGCCGACCGCGGCGCCGAGCGGGTAGAGGAGCCCGTAGGCGAGGGGCGCCTTCATCGCGCGGGTGAACCAGCACCAGAGCACGGCGCTGAGCCCGTCCACCGTCGCAGCCCAGAGCACGAGTCCCGGCGGGAGGTCCGGCCCGAGACCCGTCGCACGGAGGAGGAGCACCAGCGGCGCCACGATCCACAACCCGATTCCGCCGAAGAACGATGCCGGCGGAACCAGGGGCCGAAGCACGGGGGGGAAGGACTGGAGACCGCCCATCACGATGTTCTTCGACCACCCCTCCACGAGCTGGCCGAGCGAGCGGTACATGCGCGTCGCGAGGTCGTGCTCGGCGCTTCGGATCCGGAGGCGGAGGCCCGCACGCTTCACGCGCTGGGCGAGGGCGAGATCCTCCGCCACTTCATCGCGGACCGATTCGTGGCCGCCGATCCGCGTGTACGCCCCCGCCCGGAAGAGGAGGAACTGCCCGTTGGCGATCGCGTCGCGCCAGCGGTCGTTTCTCGCCACGCGCTCGAAGTCGGGAAATCGGAGCAGCATGACCAGGAAGACCTGTGGCTGGACGAGCCGCTCCCAGAACGACTCCATAAGCTGACGACCGACGACGGTGAGCAGGTCGGCGCCTTCCTGCTGCAGACCGGCCACCGCGCGCGCCAGCAGACGGGGCCCGTGCGTCGTGTCAGCGTCGGTGAAGAGAAGGAGCTCGCCCCGGGCTTCGATCGCTCCCTGCCGGCACGCCCACGGCTTGCCCAGCCACCCCGGGGGGAGCAGCTGGCCGTCGAGCACGACGATCCGCTCGGCATTCCCGCGCGGCACCGAGCGGGCCAGCTCCGCGGTGCGATCGTCGCTGCGGTCGTCCACCACGACGATCTCGAAGTCCGGATACTCGGAGGCCGCGAGCGAGCGCAGGCATGCGACGATGTTCACCGCCTCGTTCCGCGCGGGGACGACGATGCTGACCCGGGGAGGGGGCGTGTCCGGCAGCGCCGGAGAGGTCAGCTCCACGGCGGAGTATGGCGGGAACGGCGCGGCGTGGCTCGCCTCGTCGAAGGGCGGCAGCTCCGACGGCACCCGCGCCACGAAGCGGACGAAGAGGAGCAGGGCAAGCCAGGGCGTGGCGAGCAGGAACGGTGTCATCGCGTCGAAGGGCGGTGCGGACCGTGGACGGAAGGGTACCCGCCCCCCACGTTGCCGTGCCCCGTCCGCCCGGCGCCGCATCCGCTCGCCCGCTCGATCGTCCGTGACCGACTTCGAATCCGTCCGCGCCGAGTTCCCGATCCTCGAGCGTGCCACCTATCTGAACTCCTGCTCACTCGGCGCGCTCTCGCGTCGCTCCGAGGGATACCTGCGGGACTTCACCGAGCGGTGGCACGAGCTGGGCGCCTCGGCCTGGTACGCGCACTGGCTCGCGCGGGTGGAGGAGCTGCGCGGACGCGTGTCGGCCTTCCTGGGCGCGACACCTCGCGAGCTGGCGCTCCTGCCGTCGACGTCGACGGCGCTGGCCGCGGTCACCGAGTCGGTGCGGCCCGAGGGGCGGACCCGCGTCGTCTCCACCGAGCTCGACTTCCCCACGCTGCCGTACCAGTGGGCGGTGAAGCCCGAGTACGAGCTCGTTCTGCTGCCGAGCCCGGACGGAGTACGCGTCGATCCGGAGCAGTTCGCGGAGGTGGTCGACGAGCGGACGCTCTTCCTGGCGACCAGCCACGTCTACTTCACCACGGGCCACGAGCAGGACCTCGGCGCGCTGGCCGAGATCGCGCGGGCCGCCGGCGCGTATTCGCTCGTCGACGGCTATCAGGGGGCCGGACAGGTCGAGCTCTCGCTGCCCGGGACCGGGGTCGACTTCTACACGACCGGACCGCTCAAATGGCTCTGCGGCGGACCCGGCCTCGCATACCTGTACGTCCGCGACGCGCTGGTCGAGCGGCTCGAGCCGAGGCTCACCTCCTGGTTCGCCACCGAGCGACAGTTCGACTTCGACCCCGCGGGCTTCGCCTACCGCCCCGACGCCCGACGCTTCGAGCTGGGCACGCCCGCGCTGCCGACGGTCCACACGGCCCTCGGCGGCCAGGAGCTCGTCGACGAGATCGGTATCGAGGCGATCGCAGCCCGCAACGCGGAGCTGACCGGCCGACTCGTGGAACGGGCCGAGGCGGCGGGCTTCTCGCTTCGCCTGCCCGACCCCCGGTGTCGCACGGCGATCGTCATGGTTCGACACGACGACCCGGCTGGGGCGGTGAAGCACCTGGCCGCGAACGGCGTCATCGTCGACTACCGCCCGGGACACGTGCGCATCAGCCCGCACTTCTACAACAGCGAGGAGGAGATCGACCGCTGCGTGGAGGTGCTGGCCTCCTTCGGCGGGTGAGACCGCGCGGACTCCGGGTCGACGCGGTTTGGCGTCAGTCCGACGCGGCTCCGTCCCCGACCCGAGTCCAGCGGTCGGAGTCACGGGCCCGGTACTTCTCCAGGACCCGCTCGAGGGCGTCGTCGAGGTCGATGCCCTGCTCGTTGGCGATGACGACGATGACGAAGAGGATGTCGGCCAGCTCGATCGCCAGATCCTGCTCGGGCTCGTCGGCCTTCTTCGGCTTGTGCCCGAACCGGTGGTTCATCTCGCGCGCCAGCTCGCCGACCTCCTCGATGAGGCGCGCCAGGTTGCTGAGCGGGGGCCAGTAGCCCTCCTCGAACTGGGAGATCCAGGCGTCGACCTGCTGCTGCGCCTGGCGGAGGGTCAGATCGCTCACGGCGTCAGCACCAGCTTGCCGAAGATGCGGCCCCTCTCGAGCGTCTCGTGGGCGCGGCGCGCCTCCTCGAGCGGCATGACCTCCTGAATCACCGGGTCGAAGACGCCATCGAAGACGAGCCGCATCACTTCCCGGAACTCGGTCCTCGTGCCCATGGTGCTCCCGAGGATCTCGAGCTGCTTACAGAAGACGAGGCGGCGCTCCGTGACTCCGCGGGATCCCGTCGTGGCGCCCGAGGTGACGAGACGGCCGCCGCGGGCGAGCGCCCGCAGACAGCTCGGCCAGATCTCCTCCCCGACCGTGTCGAAGACGACGTGGACGCCCTGCTTGTAGGTGTCCCGCCACACTTCGCGGGAGAAGTCGACTTCGTGGCGGTCGTACACGATGTCCGCGCCGAGGGCCTGGGTTCGGGTGACGTTCTCGACCCCGCCCGTCACGGCGAAGACCTTCGCGCCGGCCCGGCGGGCCACCTGGACCGCGGCGGTGCCGACGCCGCCGGAGGCTCCCGTGATCAGGATGCGCTCCCCCGCCCGCAGCCGGCCGCGCGTGATGAGCGCGCGCCACGCGGTCACGAAGACGAGGCCGGCCGCCGCCGCTTCGGTCGACGGGAAGCCGTCGGGGATCTCCAGCAGGTTCGCGGCCGGCACGACGGTGTACTCCGCGAAGCCGCCCTGCGTGTGCTCGCCGATGATCTGGAAGGGGAGATCGTCGAAGGAGTCGCCACGATCGTGGCCGTCGTACCACTCGTAGCGGAGCGACGGGTCGACGACGACGCGGGTCCCGAGCGGCACGTCCTCCGCGCCCGGACCGACCGCGTCGACCGTGCCGGCGATGTCCGACCCGCCGATGTGCGGCATCGGCGTCTCGATCGGGAGTCCCCGTCGGACCCAGAGGTCGAGGTGGTTCATCGCCGACGCCTCGACCTTGAGCCGGACTTCCCCGGGTCCCGGCTCGGGAACCGGTACCTTGCGCACCTCCACGACGTCCGGACCGCCGAACTTCTCGAAGACCGCCGCGCGCATGGTCCTGGCCATCGATGTCCACCTCGAAAGGGATTCCCGAGAGCCTCGAAGAGTACCGAATCGGCCCCTCCCGCGCACAAGGCGGCCGTGGAGCCGCGGAGCCTCACCGTCTAGCTTGTTGTCTCCATGTCCCAGGACGACTCGACCCTCTCCGGATACTTCCGGGTTCACGACCGGCCGCCCGCGTACGAAGGCTCGGACGGACACCCCTACACGGTGTCTCCCGAAGCCGAGAAGACCGGGAATCTCCGCGCGCCGTGGGTGGGCTTCCTCGTCTTCCCCCGGTGGGCGCAGAACGGAGTCGGCATCGTGGGCCATCTGGAGACCGACGACCTGGTCGAGGACAGCTCCCGCGAGGCCGTCACGGAAGCGCTCGGCCGCCTCACGCTCCACGAGGTGCAGGCGCTCCTCGAGCGGGCGATCGCCGACGCGGGATCGGATGACCCGACATGACCGAGCCGTTCCTGCGCATCACCGAGATCTTCCACTCGATTCAGGGCGAATCGACGTGGGCCGGCGTCCCGTGCACCTTCGTCCGGCTCACCGGCTGTCCGCTGCGCTGCACCTGGTGCGACACCGCGTACGCCTTCCACGGCGGCACGCGCATGACCTTCGACGAGATCGTCGAGGAAGTGCGTCGGCACCCCGCCACGGTGGTGGAGATCACGGGCGGCGAGCCCCTCGCGCACCCCGGCTCGGTCGAGCTGGCGGACCGGCTGCTCTCCGAGGGCTTCACCGTGCTGGTCGAGACCTCCGGAGCGTTCGACGTCTCGGGGCTGGACGACCGGGTCCACCGCATCATGGACCTCAAGTGCCCCGGCTCGGGGGAGAGTCACCGCAACCTCTGGTCGAATCTCGAGCACCTCACCGACAGGGACGAGGTGAAGTTCGTGGTCCAGGACCGGGCGGATTGGGAGTGGACCCGCGACGTGATCCGTGACCGTGGGCTCGATCGCCGGGTCAGGGAGGGCACGCTGCGCGCGCTCCTCGTGTCCCCGGTGTGGGGAGCGGTCGACCTCGAGGCCCTGGCCGGATGGATCCTCGAGGAGGGGCTGCCGGTACGCTTCCAGACCCAGCTCCACAAGCTGATCTGGGGACCCGAACGGACCGGGGTGTAGCGCATGATCATCGAGGCGGATCCGAGGTTCAGGGAGCTGCAGGCGCTCTTCGGGACGGAGGAGCTGCTGGAGATCCCGGATCCGTCGCTGGACCGCATGGAAGCCGCCGTCGCGCTCGTGGTGCGTGGGCGACCCGCGCTGGACGTGCTCCTGATCAAGAGGGCCACGCACGAGCGGGACCGCTGGTCCGGGCAGATGGCGCTGCCGGGCGGCCGGTTCGAGCCGGAAGACGAGGAGCTCCTCCGCACCGCCGTGCGGGAGACACTCGAGGAGACGGGGATGGACCTCGGCCGGATCGGGACGCCGCTGGGGCGGCTTCCGGACGTCACACCGGCGAGCGCGCACCTGCCCCGCATGCGCATCGCGCCCTTTCTCTTCGCCGTCCCCGGCGAGGCGACGGCCCGCGTGGCGAGCCGGGAGCTCGACGCGGTCCACTGGGTGCCGCTGGACGTGCTCGCGCACCCCGACACCGCCAGCACGACGCGCATCCGGTTCTCCGGCTTCTCGAAGACCTTCCCGAGCTATCAGGTGGTGGGCGAGCACGTGTGGGGGCTCACGCATCGGATCCTCGAGGGCTTCCTCGAGCGCTACGCTTCGGAAGGTCGGGGCGGGCTGTGG
>CALJLC010000491.1 GCA_937982605.1 uncultured Gemmatimonadales bacterium
GCGGGACGCGGGGGCCGGGCTCCCGGCGACGGCGCCCAAGGTGGCGCCCGACGACGGAGTCGCGACCGTCCGGACGGTCAGGGCGCTGGCCGATGCCGACGTCGCGGCGCGTGATGCCGCGCTCGGCGCGGCGGCCGACGCGGCGCCCGCGGAGCCCGCGGACGAGGAGGCGCGGAGGCGCAAGGCGCCGGTAGCTCTCCCGGCGGGGGCGGCGCTCGACCGCAGCGCCGCTCCGGGCCTGCGCGCGAGGGCTCCGCGGGAGCAGGAGGCGGACCCCGCGCCGGCCACCGTGCGGCTGACCGTTCCCGGGTACGACGTGGTCTCGATCACCAATCTCGGCCAGGGAACGGAGTACTACGGCGTGCAGGCGGTCCAGCGGCTCGAGGGCGGATCGACCTTCGAGATCTACCACCTGGAGCCGGGCGTGGAGCGGTCGGTGGTGCCGCCTCCCGCGGACGGCGTCGGCGAGGCCGAGCGACTCACCGCCGACGGGTGGATCGTCCTGCAGGGACCGCTGCCGGTTGCCGAGCTCGAGGCGCTGCTCGCGCGACTGCTCCCGGTCGACGGCTCGGAGGGCTGACGCCGGCGGCCGAAGCCCCGAAATTGATGGCCCCGCGCCCGCCTCGTCGGACGCGGGGCCTTCGTCAATCTCCGTCCCGCCGAATCCGATTAACATTCGTCCGGTCCGCCGGCTGCCCGTCCTGATCGCGCTCGTTGCCGCCCCGGGCGTCGCGCCGGCGTGCGCCCAGCAGCTCGATCCCGCCGCCGGTGCCGCGTCGATCACGCCCGAGGACATCGCCCACCGGGTCGGGGTGATCGCGCACGATTCGATGCAGGGTCGCGACACCCCGAGCCCGGGCCTCGACCGGACGGCCGAGTGGGTGGCCGGGGAGTTCCGCCGCTTCGGTCTGCGCGGCGG
Source organism: uncultured Gemmatimonadales bacterium (assembly GCA_937982605.1). Classification (GTDB taxonomy): domain Bacteria; phylum Gemmatimonadota; class Gemmatimonadetes; order Longimicrobiales; family Gaopeijiaceae; genus UBA2589. The sequence continues at coordinate 920 of CALJLC010000491.1, forward strand.
CGGGGACGACGGCGGCTTCGTGCAGCGCTACCCGCTCCGCTCGGTCGCGCTGGACCCGGAGCGGTCCTCCCTCGTCGTCGGAGCGGAGCGCCTGCGCTTCGGGGACGACCTGGCGCCCCTCTTCGGAGAGGTCGCCGAGGGCGAGGCCGCCGCGGAGCTGGTCGTGGTCTCGGGCGACGGCACGCTCGGCCTCGGCGACCGCCGGGCCGTGCGCGGGCGCCACGTCGCGCTGATCCCGGCGGCCGGTGCCGACGGCGTCGGTCGCGGGACGTTCCGCCTCGTCGCCGACCTCCGCGGGGCCGGCGCCCTTTCGGTGATGGTGGCCGACCCGTCGGACGACGCCGTCTGGGCGGGAAGGGCCGCGAGGGCGCTCCGCCCCGCGGTATCGCCCGGGTGGGATGAGGCCGATTCCGGGGACGGCCCGTTCCTGCCGCTGCTCCGGATCCGGACCGAGGCGCTGGCGCGCATCGTCGGAGATCGGATCGACCTGGCCGCGCTGGCGGCGCGGAGCGGCGCGTCGGTACGGGTGGAGGAAGTCGAGGGCGCGTACGCCACGCTCATCCATCGGACGCGCCGGGAATCGGTGTCGGCACCGAACGTGGTCGGGATCCTGCCCGGCAGCGATCCCCTGCTCCGGGACGAGTACGTCGTTCTCTCGGCGCACATGGATCACGTCGGGATCGGGGAGCCGGACGAAGCCGGTGACTCCATCTTCAACGGCGCGGACGACGACGCCTCCGGCACGGCGGCCATCGTCGAGGTGGCCGAGGCGATGGCCGGGCTCGGCACGGCGCCGCGCCGCTCGACGGTCTTCCTCGTCGTCAGCGGTGAAGAGAAGGGGCTGTGGGGGAGCGCCTGGTACGCGGAGCACCCCTCGGTGCCCCTCGACGCCACGGTCGCCAACCTCAACGCGGACATGGTCGGTCGGAACTGGCCCGACACGATCGTGGCCATCGGCAAGGAGCACTCCGACCTCGGCCGGACGCTCGAACGGGTGGCGGCCGAACGTCCCGAGCTGCGGATGACGCCGATCGACGATCTGTGGCCCGATGAGCGCTTCTACTTCCGGTCGGACCACTTCAACTTCGCGCGGCGTGGCGTGCCCGTGCTCTTCTTCTTCAACGGGACGCACGAGGACTACCACGGTCGGGACGACGAGCCCGACCGGATCGACGCCGAGAAGGCGGCGCGCATCGCGCGCCTCCTCTACTGGCTCGGTCTCGAGATCGCGAACGCGGACGAGCGCCCGCGGTGGAATCCGGAGAGCTACGACCGGATCGTCACGGGGGGGCGATGAGCGGCTTCTTCGACATCCTCGACGGCTGGGACGGGATCGGCGTCCTGGTCCGCCGCGACCAGCCGACCGGGACGTGGATCTTCGTGGCGCTCCACGACGACACGCTCGGTCCCGCCACCGGCGGATGTCGGATGAAGGTCTATCGCAGGCCGGAGGACGGGCTCGTCGACGCGCTTCGGCTCGCGGAGGGAATGACCCACAAGTGGGCGGCGATGGACTTTCCGTTCGGCGGCGGGAAGAGCGTGCTCGCGATTCCGCATCCGCTCGACGGAGAAGAGCGCCGTGGCCTCCTGCACCGTTTCGGGGAGCTGCTCAACGCGCTCGGCGGTCGCTACGGAACCGGGGCGGACCTCGGCACGACGACCGAAGACATGCTCACCATCGCGGAGGTGTCCGAGTACGTGATCGGTGTGCACGGCCGGAGCGAGGGCCCCATGGACCCGAGCCCGTACACCGCGCTGGGTGTCTTCGAGGGGATTCGCTCGGCGCTGCGTCATCGCTTCGGCTCGGACGAGCTGCACGGTCGAACGGTGCTCGTGGAGGGGGTGGGCGCGGTCGGCTCCGCCCTCGCGCAGAGGCTCGCGGACGCCGGCGCGACGCTGCTCGTGGCCGACATCGATCCCACCCGGGCGGCGCGGGTGGCGGAGCGGCTCGGGGCCGCGGTCGTCCCCGTCGCGGCGGTCGGGGTCACCGACTGCGATGTCTACGCCCCGTGCGCCATCGGCGCGACGCTCGACGACGAGTCGGTGCCGCGGCTACGATGCGCGGTCGTCGCTGGCGCCGCCAACAACCAGCTCGCGACGCCACTCGCGGCCGAGACGTTGCACGCGCGGGGCGTCCTCTACGCGCCGGACTACGTGATCAACGGGGGCGGGGCCATGGCCTTCACCTCGATCTATCTGGGCGTCGACGACCTGGACGAGCTCGAACGACGGGTACGGGGGATCGGCGCCGCGCTGGATCGCATCTTCGAGGAGGCCGCGAGGCGCGGATCCTCGCCTGTGGTGGCCGCCCAGGCGCAGGTCGCCAGGGTGCTGCAGCGGGGGCCCCGCGAGGGCGGTGCGTCGCACGCCGGCCCGCGCCGCTCGGGCGCATCCGCCCCGTACGCCGAGAGGCCCGAAGCGTCCCCTTGAGAGGACACTTCGGGCCTCCGTCGGCACCACGCCCCGCGGAGACCGCGGGTCCGGCCGGCCGGGGGGCGACCCCCGCGCCCGGTCAGTTCAGGGGCCCCTCGGGGTCCGGCATGCGCCGGAAGAGGTGGTCCAGCCGCAGGTACTCGAGGATCTGCGCGGTACGGTGCGGCAGGGCGCGGACCCACACGCTGTCCGCCGGCCCGTTAAAGAGGCGGGCGGTGAGAATGAGCGCGAGATCTCCGACGTTGGCCTGCTCCAACCCGGTGAAGTCGAAGACGACGTGGTGGCCGTCCTCCCGATGGTTCTTGTCGTCGTACCGCATGGCTGCCTCCCTTCGGTTCACGTTGGTTCCCGTGAGGCGCACCCTTCCTTAGGTCAAGAGTCGTGCCACGCACCGGTCGTGATCCTGCCATCCTGGCACGAATTGTGTCCCACCCCGAGGTACCGCATTTTGTGGCGTGATCCGACCGAAGGGGGTCGAAGGTCGATGCACCGTGCACTGCTGCTGCTCGTCACAAGCCTCGTAGCGGCCCCGGCCGCCACGGCACAAGATGCCGTCCACGCGGACTATTTCCGGTCCGTGGCCCGGTATTTCAGCCTTCCTCCGGGGGAGGTCTCGATCCTCGCGGACTGGGAGATCGAGCCGGACGAGGTGCCGGTGGTCCTCTTCGTGGCGCGCCGCTCCGGCGTCTCGCCGGAGGCGGTCGTGGCGCTGCGCGACTCGGGACAGAGCTGGGTGGCGCTCACCGCACGATTCCGGGTGTCTCCTTCGGCGCTGCACGTCCCCATCCGCGACGACGCCCCCGCCGGTGCGCTCGCCGCCGCGTACGATCGCTTTCGCTCGACGCCGGTCTCCGGGTGGGGCACCCTGCGGCTCGACGACGGCGAGATCATCGGCCTGGTGAACGTCCGCGTGATCTCCCAGGTGCTCGGGCTGTCCGCGGAGCACGTGGCGGCCGCGTCCGGATCGTCGGCGACGTACGTTCAGCTCCACGCCCAGCTGCGCCGCTGACGCACCACTCGATGCCCCGACCCCGGTTCGTTCCCCTGAGCGGCTGGCAGGAGAAGCCGCTCGACGAGATGCGTGCGGCCGCGCGCGACTTCCTCGAGACGATGCGCGCGCGTCGCACCGTGCGTGACTTCTCGGATCGGCCCGTCCCGCGCGACGTCATCGAGGACTGCCTTCTGGCGGCGGGGACCGCGCCCAACGGGGCGAACCGCCAGCCCTGGAAGTTCGTCGTCGTCGGGGACGCCGGGATCAAGCGTCGGATCCGGGAGGAAGCCGAGGTGGAGGAGCGGGCCTTCTACAACGGCAAGGCGCCGAAGGAATGGCTCGACGCGCTCGCCCACCTCGGGACCGACGAGCACAAGCCCTTTCTCGAGCGCGCCCCCTGGCTGATCGTCATCTTCGCCGAGAGCTACGAGCTGATGGACGACGGCACGAAGGCCAAGAACTACTACGTTTCCGAGTCCGTGGGCATCGCGACCGGCATGCTCATCACCGCGCTCCATCACGCGGGACTCGTGACCCTGACGCACACACCCTCCCCGATGAAGTTCCTGAACGGCCTCCTCGGAAGGCCGGACAACGAGCGCCCCTTCCTGATCCTCGTCGCGGGATATCCGGACGAGGGGGCGCAGGTGCCGGCGATCACGAAGAAGCCGATCGAAGAAATCGCGATCTTCGTCGAGTAGCGGCGGAGACCCATCGGAGGAGAAGGCCCGTGGGCCAGGACGTATCGGGACAGAAGCGCACCCCGGCGGAGACGAGGGCGTTCACCAGGGCGCTCCTGCGCGACCTCCGCGCGCTCGAGCGCATGCTCGAGGAAGGGTGCTTCGAGACGGGCATCCGGCGGATCGGCGCCGAGCAGGAGATGTTCCTCGTCAACGAGGCGTGGCGGCCCGCGCCGACGGCGCTCGAGATCCTCGAGCGTCTCGACGAGTCGTTCACGACCGAGCTCGCGCTGTACAATCTCGAGGCGAACGTCGAGCCCCTCGAGCTGGCGGGCCGATGCTTCTCCGAGCTGCGCACCCGGGTCCAGGACCTCGTCACCGAAGCGCGTCGCGCGGCGGCCGAAGTCGGCACCGAGATCGTGCTGACGGGCATCCTGCCGACGCTCTCGAAGTCGGACGTGACGCTGGCGAACATCACGCCGCGGACCCGCTACTACGCCCTCAACGAGGCGTTTGCCCGGGCGCGCGCCGGGGAGCCGTACAAGCTGCGCATCCAGGGGAGCGACGAGCTGTACACGGAGCACGAGTCGGTCATGCTCGAGTCGTGCAACACGAGCTTCCAGGTCCATCTCCAGGTGGACCCGGACGAGTTCGCGCAGCTCTACAACATCGCGCAGGCGGTGACGGCGCCGGTGATGGCCGCGGCGGTGAACTCACCCGTGCTCTTCGGCAGACAGCTCTGGAAGGAGACGCGTATCGCGCTCTTCCAGCAGTCGATCGACACGCGTCGGGGCTCGGTGCACATGCGCGAGATGTCGCCCCGGGT
>CALJLC010000492.1 GCA_937982605.1 uncultured Gemmatimonadales bacterium
CCGTGCGAAGTCCAGGTCGCAGCGATCCGACACGTCGTTGTCCGGATCGGCTTCGGCGCGGGCGTACATCGCCAGCGTGGCGTCGAGCACGGTCCCGTTCCGCTTCATGGCGTCGAAGAGCTCGGTGAAGACCGGGGACCCCGCGCTGAAGTTGCCGTACAGCGGAACCTGGTCGTGGTGATACTCGGTCGGGGCCTCGGCCATCCCTTCCCACGCCATTCGACACACGTGAGACACACCGTCCACGCCGGCTTCGACCACCTCGAGCGGACGGGTCGGGAAGACCATGCTGTGGGCCCAGACCTGCATCCCCTGGCGGTGCGCCTCACGCGTGATGCCCGTGACGAGCGCCGGCTCCAGGTTCGCGTAGATCTTGATTCCGCTCGCGTACGTCCCCTTCGCGGCCGCCACGGCGGTCACGAGGTCGGTCTGCGGCGTGATCGCCTGCATCCAGGCGACCTCACCGGCCCTCTCCCCGGCCGCGGAGGACTGGGGGCGCGGGTCCGCGAGGAACGACGGACCGGCCATGAGCGCGGAGAAGTAGACGTCCGGTGCCGGGATCTGGCCGAGCCGGGAGTCCCGCGCCAGCGACGCGAGGGCCCGTGCGTCGCCCGCCATGTCCCGCACGGCCGTGACGCCCGAGTACAGGAGCCGGTACAGCTCGGCCTCGGCACGCTGTCGGTTCGGCACGGTGGCCAGGTGGACGTGCGTGTCGATCAGGCCGGGCACGACCCAGCCGCCGCCCAGATTCGTGGTGATCGCGTCGCGAGGGGCGTTCGGGCCAGAGAGGAGCTCGAGCCGCGTCGAGACGGCGAGGATCTGATTGCCCCGAAAGGCGATGGCGGCGTCCGGGACGGGCGGCCCCCCGGTGCCGTCGATCAGGGTGAAGCCGAAGACGATCTCGAGCGGAGCTCCGCCCTGGGCCTGTGCGCCCAGAGGGAGCGCCAGCGCAAGGGACGCCACGACGGCTGCGAGGGATGTGCGAATGGTCATTGGGCCTAATTCTCCCCCGGCGTGTCGGTCGGGCAAGGAAAAGCTCTACGCGCCTCCGTCCCCCCCGACCTCCAGACCGACGCCCGTCGGGGTGAGCACGAGCCTCGGCAGGATCGTGCGCACGGGGGCGTCGGCCCAGGCCTCGAGCGCCGCCTCCGCCGACGGGTGGGCCGCGAGCTGCTCGATCGTCTTGATCGTCGGGAAGACCATGGGCAGCTCCCCGCGGTCCAGTCGGTCCAGCGCGTCGGTCGGCGTGATCCACTGCGCGTCGGTCATCTCGCGGGGATCGATGATCGGCTCGGCGCGCGGATCGACCCGGGCCGCGAAGAAGCGGGTGTCGTAGCGCCTCGGCTCGGCCTCCGGCGTGATCCAGTGCGCGATGTACTCGACGGCGCCACCCGCGATCCGCGCCCCCAGCCGGGCTGCCGCCTCACCGAAGGAGATGTGGTCCGCCATCAGCTCGTTGCGCACCGCGTCCGTCCGGTCGTCCTCGACCGCCGTCGGGGGCGCCGCGCCGTCGTCCCCGGTGCCGACGAGGATACCGGTCTCCTCGAACGCCTCCCGCAGCGCGGCCAGGTAGTACGCCAGCGCCGGCGGGTCGGCGCCACGCAGCTCGAGGCGTCGCTCCGCGGCCTCGGCGTCGAGGTCGTCGAGCCGCTCCAGCACGGCGTTGTCGGCGTCCGCGCGGTCCACGCGACCCCCGGGGAAGACCCACGCACCGGGGACGAATCCGGCGCGTCGGCTCCGCCTCATGAGGAGAAGCTCCAGCCCGGGCTCGCCGTCGCGGAGGAGGACGATCGTGGCCGCCGGCCTGGGGATCGCCGGCTCCTCGGGCGGGTGCTCGATGTTCTCGGCGAAGCCGTCGGGAAGGTTCTCCCGCGGGATCACGAAGTCGCGCTCGCTCATGCCGGCTCCAGGCGCGGGCGGACGAGGCGCACCGGTCAGTGCCCGGCGGCCATGCCGTCCTTGCGGGGATCCGACGCCGCGGCCCAGCCGCGGTCGAGCCGCATGATCAGCTGGCCCCCCCCGAAGGCGCCGCCCCCCCGCTCGAGCAGCTCGTGACCCATCGCCTCCAGCTCCGCCGCCACCCCCGGATCGAGGCGCTCGATGGCCACCCGCAGGCCGCTGTAGTGGCGGAACCGGCCCGCGTCGATCGCCTCCTGCGGGTCCATTCCGAACTCGACCATGTTGAGCAGGACCTGGACGTGACCCTGCGGCTGCATGGCGCCGCCCATGACGCCGAAGGAGACCCACGGCTGGCCGTCCCGGGTGACGAAGGCCGGGATGATGGTGTGGAGCGGGCGCTTGTTCGGGGCGACCCGGTTGGGGTGGCCCTCCTCCAGCGTGAAGCCCTGCCCCCGGTTCTGCAGCGCGAAGCCGGTCCCCGGGATCACGATGCCGGAGCCGAAGCTCGAGTAGATCGAGTTGATGAAGGAGATCATGTTGCCGTGGCGGTCGGCCACGGTCAGGTAGATCGTCTCGGAATCGGTCACCATCCGGCCGGGGTCGACCCGCTCGGCCGCACGCTCGGGGTCGATCGTGGCGGCACGCCCGGCCAGGTACGCCGGATCGAGGAGAGACGCCGGGTCGACGTCCATGTGGTCCGGGTCGGCGACGTACCGGGCCAGGTCGGCGTAGGCGAGCTTCTTCGCCTCGATCAGCAGGTGCAGGTACTCGGCGGAGTTGTGCGTCATGGCCGAGAAGTCGTGCCCCTCCAGCATCTTCAGCATCTGGAGCGCGGCGACGCCCTGACCGGCGGGCGGCAGCTCCCAGAGCGTGTAGCCCTTGTAGTCGACCGACATCGGCTCGACCCAGCGCGGCTCGTGGCGGGCGAGGTCGTCGAGCGTCACGAAGCCGCCGAGCGCGTCGAGGCCCGCGACGACCTCACGACCCAGGTCGCCCCCGTAGAAGACGCCCGGGCCCGACTCGGCGATCCGCGTGAACGTCCGCGCCAGATCCGGATTGCGGAACCACTGGCCGGGCGCGGGGGCCTTGCCGTCGACGAGATAGGTGGCTGCGGCGCCCTCGTCCTCGGCGAGGCGCTCGGCGGAGGCCTCCCAGTCGTGCGCGATGATCGGCGAGACCGGAAAGCCCTCGCTCGCGATTCGGATCGCCGGGGCGAGGACCTGGGCGAGCGTGAGGTCACCGTACGTCTCGACGAGCGTGCTCCAGCCCGAGAGCGCGCCGGGCACCGTCACCGTGTGGGCGTTGCTCTCGTCCCGCGCGCGTGCGTCGGCCACCGACTCGGGCGTCATGCGCGATCCCGAGCGGCCGCTCGCGTCGAGCCCCACCAGCCTCCCCTCCTCCGCGGTCCAGAGGATCGCGAACATGTCCCCACCCATGCCCGTCATGTGCGGCTCGACCACGTTGAGCACCGCCGCGGCGGCCACGGCCGCGTCGATCGCGTTGCCGCCGTCCCGCATGATCTCCAGCGCCGCCGCGGTGGCGAGCGGCTGACTGGTGGCCGCGACGTCCCGGGGGGCGTACACCGTCGAGCGCCCCGACCAGGTGGCCGGGCTGGTGACGGGCCCGGTCGCCATCGAGCCCTCCTGGGCCGCGATCGGGCGGGCCTCCTCGACTCCGAGGATGGTCATGACGGCGAGCGTGGGGAGGAGGAGGGCGCGCATGTCGATACCTGCGGTGGCGGTGGGAGCATCGGGACGTGGGCGACGAGGTCGGTCGGTCACCCCTGTCGATCGAGTACGTGGACGGTTCGCGGGAAGAGCCCCTGCAGTCGTTCGATGTCGTCTTCGGTGCCGTGGGGCTCACCCCAGTGGATCGGAACGACGACCTCGGCCCCGCACGCCTCGGCGGCCCGTGCCGCGTCCTCCACTCCCATGGTGTAGTGGCCCCCCACGGGCAGGAAGGCGACGTCGCAGCGGATGCCGTACATCGAAGGGAGGAAGTCGGTGTCCCCCGCGTGGTAGAAGGTCGTGCCGCCGATGGTGAAGACGTAGCCGAGCCAGCCGTGCTCGGGGGTGTGGAACTTCTTCTCCACGTTGTGCGCCGGCACGGCGAGCACGTCGAAACCGTCGAGCTGGAGCATGTCCCCGGGGCGCATGAAGTGGTCCGCGTCGTCGACCTGCTTCTTCATCGAGGCGGGAGCCACCAGCACGGTCCGCTCACCGCGCACGCGCGCGATGTCGTCTTCGGAGAAGTTGTCGTAGTGCGGGTGCGTAAGCAGGACGAAGTCCGCCTCGGACGGCTCGTCCACCCCGATCGGATCGACGTGGATCTCCACGCCCGCCTGACGGATTCGCACGGACGATCCGCGGAACCACGTGATGCCGTCGAGTGAATCGCTCATGGGAGAATCCACCAGGGACGAGCCCACCGGACCGGTGCAGAGCTTCCAGCGGTGGCGCGAGGAGGGACGAGGTGCCAACCTAACCGCCCCCGCCGGGGCGAAAAAGTGGCGCGAAGCCTGGGTCGCCGGGCGCCAGATTGGCAGGGATTCCTGCGGATCCGGCACGAAATCCGACCTCCCGGCTGGCAAGCTTCGTGCACGTTCGACCCTCTCCGGCGGGCTCCCTGCGAGAGGCACCACCCTCGAGCGATCGACCTCATGAGTGACGAATCGAAGAACGCCGGAACAACAGAATTGTCCGAACACGAGCCAGCCCTCGACGGAGACGACGGGGGCCAGGAGAACGAAGAACCGATGGCCGAGCGATTCACGCTGCCGGTCCTGCCCCTTCGTGACACCGTCGTGTATCCCGGCGTCGCCGTTCCCATCTCGGCGGGTCGCCCCGGTACCGTGGAAGCTGTTCAGGAGGCGCTCGACGGCGACCGACGGCTCTTCGCCGTCGCCCAGAGGGAGAACGTGGACGACCCCGCGCCGGAGTACCTGTACTCCGTGGGGACCGTGGTCCGGATCATCCAGACGCATCGGGTCCGCGGCGGCGTCCAGCTTCTCGTCCAGGGAGAGGGGCGCGCCCAGGCGCTCTCGTATCACCAGGAAGGGCAGTCGATGCTCACCGCGGTGCTGCTCGAGATGGAAACGCTCGAGCCCCGCGACGCGAAAGACCCGGCCTTCCAGGCGCTCGACGGGGAGCTCCGGGACCGCGCGGCCGAGCTCGGCACACGTCGAGGCGTGCCGGCCGAGGCCCTCAACCAGCTCATCCAGGGTGTCGACGAGCCGGGCCCGTTCGCCGACCTGGTGGCGTTCTACCTCGAGCTGGAGACGCCCGACAAGCAGCGCCTGCTCGAGCTCCTCGACGACGAGGAGCGGATGCGGGCGTGCCTCCTGGCCGTCGAGCGGGAGCTCGCGCGGATCGACGCGCAGGAGGACATCCAGGCCAAGGTGCAGTCCGAGCTCGGCGAGCGGCAGCGCGAGATGCTCCTGCGGGAGCAGCTCAAGGCGATCCAGAAGGAGCTCGGTGAGGAAGAGGAGCGCGACGACGTCGAGGAGATCCGACAGCGTCTCGAGGAGCTCGAGCTCACCGAGGAGCAGCGCTCCGAGGTCGATCGGGAGCTGCGACGGCTGGAGCGGACGAGCCCTCAGTCTGCGGAGTACCAGGTCATCCGCACCTTCCTGGAGTGGGTGACCGAGCTGCCGTGGAACGAGCGCAGCGAAGAGAAGATCGATCTCGGGAAGGCCGAGGAGATCCTCCACGACGATCACTACGGCCTCGAGGACGTGAAGGACCGCGTGCTCGAGTTCCTGGCGGTGCGCAAGCTCGCGCTCGACCGGGCGGGCGAGGAGGCCGCGACGGGATCGTCTCGCAAGACCAACGGGGAGGACGTGGAGGCGGGAGCGGGGACGGAGCCGGTCACGGCGGGTCGTGGCCCGATCCTCCTCTTCGTGGGACCGCCCGGCGTCGGCAAGACGTCGATCGCCCAGTCGATCGCCCGTTCCCTCGGGCGCGAGTACGTGCGCATCTCGCTCGGCGGCGCCCGGGACGAGGCGGACATCCGCGGGCACCGGCGCACCTACGTGGGGGCCATGCCCGGTCGGATCATCCAGGGGATGCGACAGGCCAAGAGCAAGAACCCGGTCTTCCTGCTCGACGAGGTCGACAAGCTCGGGATGTCGTACCAGGGCGATCCCAGCTCGGCGTTGCTCGAGGTGCTGGACCCGGCACAGAACTCGACCTTCGTCGACCACTACCTCGGGATCCCCTTCGATCTCTCCGAGGTCCTCTTCGTGGCCACCGCGAACTACCTCGACCGGATCCCCGGTCCGCTCCTGGACCGGATGGAGCGCGTCGATTTCGCGGGCTACACCGAGGCCGAGAAGCTCGAGATCGCCAAGCGCTATCTGCTGCGCAGGCAGCGGAAGGAGAACAGCCTCGAGGAGGCCGAGTTCTCGATGACGGACGAGGCGATCCTGACCATCGTCCAGAGCTACACGCGAGAGGCGGGCGTGCGTCAGCTCGAGCGCGAGATCGGCAAGCTGGCGCGCAAGGTCGCGCGGCGGATCGCGGGCGGAAAGACGAAGAAGATCCGGGCGACTCCGGGAGACGTCCGCGAGCTGCTCGGGCGGCCGCGGGTGCACCCCGAGCGCATGGCCGAGGAGGACACGCGCGGCGTGGCGACGGGGATGTTCTACACGCCGATGGGCGGCGACATCATGTTCGTCGAGGCCAGCGTGATGCCCGGCGAGGGCGGCTTCGTGCTGACGGGTCAGCTCGGGGACGTCATGAAGGAGTCCGGACGGGCTGCGCTGACGTACGCCAAGGCGAACGCCGAGCGCCTCGGCATCCCCGAGGATGCCCTGCGCAAGCGCGAGGTCCACATCCACGTGCCCGCGGGCGCGATCCCGAAGGACGGTCCCTCGGCGGGGATCACCATGGCCACCGCGCTCGTGTCGGCGGTCTCGGGTCGGAAGGTGCGCAACGACGTGGCGATGACCGGGGAGCTCACGCTCACCGGCCGGGTGCTGCCGATCGGGGGCGTGAAGGAGAAGGTCCTGGGCGCGGTCCGGGCCGGCATCCGGGAGATCATCCTCCCGGTCGACAACGAGGCCGACATCGAGGACATCCCGGCGGACGTCCAGAACACGGTCACCTTCCACCTCGCCGAGACGCTGGACGACGTCATCGACGTGGCGCTCGCGGGGGGGCGTGGCCGTACCGGTGGCTCCGGTGCGACGAAGAAGACCGGATCCCGGCGCGCGGCCCCGACGTCGAGCGACGGCGCGAAGCCCGCCGCGAAGAAGAAGCCCGCCTCCAACGCGAAGAAGAAGCCCGCCGCGAAGAAGAAGCCCGCCGCCAAGAAGAATCGGCCCGCGGCTCGAAAGAAGCCGGCGGCCCGGGACGGGGCCGGACGGAAGAAGCCGGCGAAGAAGTAGCGCCCGTCAGCCGACCCGGATCGATCCGGGCGGGCCTTCCACGATCTCCCCGACCACGGCGAGCGCGGGCGTTCGGCCGTCGAGGCGCTCCAGGAGGCGGTCGAGCCGCTCCGGCGGGACGCAGATGAGCATGCCGCCGGAGGTCTGGGCGTCCGTGAGGAGCGTCCGGGTCACGGCCTCCACGGCGTCGCCGAAGACGGTGGACTCCGCCAGGTCCGCGAGGTTGCGGGCGCTGCCGCCGGGGACGTGCCCGGCCTCGGCCAGGGCGCGCGCGCCCGGCAGGATCGGCACCGCGTCGGCCTCCACCACGGCGGCCGCGCCCGACGCCCGCGCCATGCTGCGCAGGTGGCCGAGAAGGCCGAAGCCGGTCACGTCGGTCGCGGCGAGGACCCCCGCCTCGACCATCTCGCGCGCCGCAACGTAGTTGAGCGCGGCCCTCGCGTCGAAGGCCGCC
>CALJLC010000493.1 GCA_937982605.1 uncultured Gemmatimonadales bacterium
TTCCACTCCCAGGCGCCGCGCAGCTCCAGGTGCTCGTCGACGCTCCAGCTCAGGTCGGTCTCCACCGCCACGCGGCGACCGTCGAAGAACTCGCCGCCGGTGAGCGTGAGGTTGGGGCGGACGTTCCATCCTCGCGGGGCGTTGAAGCGCGCGACCCCCTCCACGAACCAGTAGGAGCCCGGCAGGATGCCGACGTCGTCGGAGAGGTCGAAGGCGGTGAGCACGTCCTCGTACTGGGCGTTCGCCGACACGCGCACGCTCGCTCCGGGCTTCGTCTCGAGCTGGACGAACGGCTGGACCTGTCCGGTCTCGACCTCGCGCTCGACCCCCGCGTCCTCGTCCGGATTGCGGGCCCACACGTTCGACTGAACCCCGACCCAGAACCGCCGGAACGCCGACGCCTCCCCCGGAAACCACTGGTAGTTCCAGTCGCTCTGCGCGCGCAGGAAGTCCGAGCGGGACTCGAAGCCGACACCCGGAACGTAGCCGGCGCCCGACCAGGTGAAGGCCTGCTGGTAGCTCAGCCCACCCTGACGGCGGCGCGTCCAGTCGAAGACCAGCCGACCGGCGTCGAGGCCCTCGGGGGTCGCGTCGAGCTCGGTGTCCCCGCCCTGGAAGGTCTGGAGCCACTTGAGCGTGACGTATTCGTCTCCGCCGATCCGGAAGAGGCCGTCGGCCCCATAGGTCACGTTGTACCGCCCGTCCGCGTCGAACCGGGTCGTCGACATCGCGCCGACGAAGGAGTTCTCGTTGAGCACGCGCCGCTTCAGCCGGAGCACGCCGAAGTTCTCCGAGGCGGTCGTCCCCGACGCCTCCGTCTGCATGTTGATCAGACCGAGGTCCCACGTCCCGAGCCGACCCACGAGGCGGGCACCCCCGTAGATCGGGATCGGCTCGCCGTCGCCGCTCAGCCCGATGCGCCTCGAGTAGAAGAGCGTGCCGCGGTCGGCGCCGGTGTCGAAGCCGAAGATCCCCGCCCGCTCCTGGAAGAAGGGCCGCTTCTCGTCGAAGAAGAGGGAGAAGCGGGTGAGGTTGATCTGCTGCTGGTCGGCCTCGACCGCGGCGAAGTCGGTGTTGACCGTCAGATCGAGGGTGAGATTCGACGTGGGGTTGAGCTTCACGTCGCCCCCGATCTCGACCTGCTCGTCCGAGGCGTACAGCCACCGTGTCTCGGCCGGGTCCAGCTCCGCCGCCTTCGACGCGCCCGTCAGCAGGTAGGGCGTGACGTAGACCGGGCTGCGCGGCTCGATGTCGGTCAGGCGCACGTCCTGCCACGTCGAGATCTGCGTGTAGGGGAAGTCCTGCGGGATCGCCGGATACGTCCAGCGCGAGCCGATGCCCGGCTCGTAGGCGTACGCCATCATCCCCATGACCACGGAACCGTCCGGCTCGGGCTCGAAGCGGAGCGTGGAGAAGGGCACGCGGATCTCGCCGAACCACCCCTCGTCCGTGAAGCGCGACTCGAAGTCCCAGAACGCGTTCCACGAGAGGTTCCGGGGACCGCCCCCGCCGCCTCCTCCACCGCCCCCCTCGCCACCCGCCCCGCCTCCGGTGATCGACATGTCCATGCGCGTGCCGAGCGGGAGCCCGACGAATCGGACCGCGTTCTCGTTGTCGTTGAACGTGTCGAGCATGATCCCGAAGCCGTCGTCACCGCTCCACCGGTCCCGGGTGAGCGAGAAGGCCCGGATGGCCTCGGGATCGTCGTGATAGAAGCGAGCCGCCACGTAGAGCGCGTCCTGATCGTACGCCACGAGGAGCTGGATCTGGCGTGTGGTACCGCCCCGGAAGGTCGGCTCGTACATCGTCAGCTCCAGGGGCGCGACTCCGGCCCACGCCGACTCGTCGCTCGGGCCGTCGAGCGTGACGGTACCGGCGAGGCGCGGGAGCGCGATCACTCCCTCCGCCTCGGGCGCGTCACGGCCGGGGCTCATGTCCACGCGGGCCGACGCCGACCGGGAGCTCCGGGTCCCGTCGGCCTGGTCGTCCTGGGCGGAGGCCGGCGACGACGCAGCCAGGAAAATGACGAAGGCCGTCGTCGCGGTTCGGACGACGGCCGAGTGTTCGAGTTTCATGCCAGGAATGTACCGTTGCACGCCTCGGGTGCGTCCCGGGTGCGGGGTGGCTAAGGTGGTGCGCCCATGATCGAGCAGATCATCCCGTTCCGTTACCTGACCCCCCGCCAGCGCGAAGCGTTGTCGGCGGACGCCGACGTGGTCCGCTACGAGCCCGGAGACGTGGTGGTGCGCCAGGGCGACCGCGGGGACGATCGGGTCTTCCTCCTCCTGCGGGGGAGCGTCCGGGTCTTCGACGTGGAGTCGGATCTCCCGGGGCAGGCTTCGGTGGTGCGTGCCGGGCATTACATCGGGGAGCGCGCGGCGCTCTTCGACGAGGCCCGGGCCCTGCAGATCGAGGCGGTCGAGCCGGTCGAGGCCCTGGCGGTGCCGGGTCCGCGCTTCCTGAGGCTCGTCCACGAGTCCACCGCCTTCGCGCAGTCGCTCGGGAGCATCCTGCGGGACAAGCAGGGCATCTTCACGCCGTTCAGCCGCTTCCGCGCCGCGCTCTTCGATTCGGTGGCCCGGGGCTCGGTGGACCTCGCCCGGCTCCTGCCGCTGTACGAGGGCCTCCGGCCCGCGCTGCACCCGCACGCGTCCAGCCCGGTCACCCTCGACGTCGGCGCGCTGGCCTACGCCGTCCGGCGCCTTCCGGAGAACGTCACGCGCACGCTCTCCTTCTACCTGACCGAGACGCTGCCCGCGCTCTACACCGACCCGGACCGGCGCTTCGTCGCGGTCCCGACCGCCGCCCGGCGCCGGGCCGTCTACCAGATGCTGCCGGGCAAGAGCATGGTCCTCGTGCGGGACGGGATCTCCGATGTCGTCGACTTCGTGACCTGCCTCTGCCTGTACGCGGTGGAGGCCCGCAAGATCAGGCGCAGGGTCCGGGACGCCGGGGGGCTCGACGTGGTCCCGCGGGCCGACGTGGAGGCGCTGCGGCCCATCTGGGGCGAGGAGGCGGAGGCCCGGATCCGGGAGATCGCGCTGCACCACGAGGACTTCCGGATCGAGATCCACAAGGAGCTCGACAACTACAACAGCGCGCACGGAGAGACCTGGTCCAAGCAGATCGCCGACGCCACCGAGCGGCTGGTCGGCATCGACCCCTCCGAGCTACCCGACGAGTGGGACGTGCACGTCGTGAGCAGCAACACGCACTCGGTTCCCAACTGCCTCAGTCCCTGGCTCGGCCGCAGGGCGTCGGCGATCGTCGAATGGGCCGAGCGGACCGGCCACGACATGGTCGATGACGGCTGGTCGGACCGCCACGACCTGGCCTACGCGGTCCTGCGGGACTACCTGCGGGCGCACCCCGGTGAAGCCGAGGAGCGCGCCACCGCGGAGCGTGAGGCGGGCATCCTGGCGCTGCCCGACACCTCCTTCACCGGCATCACGGTGCAGCTCATCGACACCCGCCGGGTGGCGTGGGAGCACACCGACCCGGGGATCCCGGGCCGCGCCCCCGAGCGTCCGGGCCTGATCGTCAACATCGACTACGCGTTCGGGGAGCAGGCCGAGCACATCATCGCCAACCTCGTTTCGCTCTTCGGGCGCAACCTCGCGAGCGTCAACGTGCTCGGGAAGGCGGGCGGGCTGGTGGGCTCCCGGGGAGACGTGCTCGTGCCGACCGGCTTCGTCGAGCAGCACCTCGATCGATACCACGCGATCCCGGGCGGGCAGGCGATCGACGTCGACCGGCTGCGGGGCCGGCTCCCCGATCGCGAAGTGCACGTCGGCAACGTGCTGACCGTGACCGGAACGCTCCTGCAGAACCGGACGATGCTGCACTTCAACCGGCACATCTGGCGGTGCGTGGGTCTCGAGATGGAGGGCTCGTGGTACCTCCGCCACGTGGTCCAGTCGCTCCGACGGGGATCGCTCGGCAGAGAGGTCGCGATGCGCTTCCTGTACTACACCTCCGACCTGCCGCTGCGGCACGACTCGAACCTCTCCGCGCGGCTGAGGGCCGTGGAGGGTGTGCCGCCGCTCTACGCCACCACGCGCGAGGTGCTCACGGGGATCCTGGAGGGCGGCGCCCGGAGCTGAGCGCGCGCCGCCGGCCTCAGGCTCCGGAGACCGGGATGCGGACCCGCGTGTTCTCCCATTCGAGCTGCAGCGCCCCGTCGGCCCAAACGTAGCGGAGCGTCTCGACGAACTCGTCGGTCTCTTCGGGCACCGCGGTGAAGGAGCCGACTTCCGCGGCGCGCACGCCCTCGTCGATCGGAATGCCCCAGCGCTCCCAGCTCGAGTTGACGAAGATCTGCCACTCGTCGGGACCCGGGATCGCGTAGATCGAGTAGCTGCCCGGTCCGACCGCGACATCACCGACGCTCGCCGGGCCGGCCAGGTGCAGGGTGGTCGGCTCGTTGGCGCCGATGCGCTCCGGCTGCCCGAAGACGACGAGGCCACCCATGATCTCCCGGCCGCGCGCCGACGGCGCGCCGTAGCAGAGGAGCGCGTCGGTGCCCCCGACGGTGAAGCGGGTCTGGGTGAGGGGGCTCGGTCGCTGCTGGGCCTCGGCCATGGTGCCGCGCGCGATGTAGCAGCTCAGCGCGTCGGCGTCATCCGCCGCCATCGAGTCGGGCATGGCCTCCTCGGCGGCTTCACCGCCGCACGCGACGAGGAATCCGGTGGCGGCGAGAACGAGGAGGGACGGGCGGCGCATCGGGGTCTCCATGGGCGAAGGGGGCGGTTCGAGCGACCCGAAGCTACCCAGGCCCGCCCGCCGAGCAAGACGTCCGGGACGATTCTTGCTCCCGTCCGAGGCGAAACCTTATCTGTACGTTGCCCCTCATTCCCGCGTCGGAGGAGTCCCGTGGCCCTCGAGCCCCGGCTGGCGTTCGAGTCGATCGCCGGGCAGCGACCCTATCAGGAAGACTCGGTCCTGGCTCGGAACCTCACCGACGGGCGGCTCCTGGTCGCGGTGGCGGACGGCATGGGCGGGCACGCGGCCGGGGAGGTCGCGAGCGCCCTCGCGCTCGAGTCCCTCGAGGCGGCGCTCGAGGAGGGCCACGCGCTCGACGCCGCCTTCGCCCTGGCCAACGCGCAGGTCCACGAGCGGGCGCGCGAGCCCGACAAGAAGGGGATGGGGACGACGCTCACCGCCGTCCTCGTCGACGACGGCGAGTACTTCGTGGCGAACGTCGGGGACAGCCGGGGCTATCTGCTCACCGGTGAGGGGATCCGGCAGGTGACCGCCGACCACTCCTTCGTGGCCGAGGCGATGAAGCGGGGTCAGACCCGCGAGGAGGCGATGGCCACACCGTGGCGGGACGCGCTGACGCGCTCGATCGGAACCGAGCCACACGTCGAGGTCGACGTCTTCGGTCCGTTCCCGGTCCGGGACGACTCTGCGCTGCTGATCTGCTCGGACGGCCTGTACAAGACGCTCTCCGACGACGACCTGCAGAGGATCTTCCTGGGGGCGGAGACGGTCGACGTCGCCGCGCAGACGCTCGTGCGGGAGGCGCTGGACAGCGGATCGGACGACAACATCTCGGTGGCGATCGCCGAGTTCGGCGAAGTTCCCCGCGCCTCCGCCCAGGCCACCCGCCCGATCGACTTCGAGCCTCCGGCCGGGGCGGATCCGGGCTCCGTGACGACGCCCGAGCCCGACGCCGGGGACGAGACCGTGCTGGACCTCCCGTCGGTGGAGCCTTCGGCCGCGGCGGGGACGTCGCCGACCCCGGCGGGCCGCGACGCGCCGATGACCGATCCCGTGGGGCCCTCCGTCGGGCTGATCCTCGCCCTGGTCGCGGCGGTGGTCGTCCTGGTGGCGTTGCTGACGCTCTAGCCTTCGGAGCCGACCGACCTCGCGGCGGAGCCTACGCCACGTCGTCCATGAAGGTGAGCTTCAGCCCGCCGGCCTCGACGACGTCCCCGTTGCGGAGTCGGGCGCGGCGCGTGCTCTGACCGCGGACCGACATCGACCCGAACATCGCGAGGTACCGGACCTCGGTGGAGCCGTCGGAGGTGAGCAGGAGCACGTGGTGCTTGGGCGCCTTCGGGACCCGCAGGTCGCACAGGTCGTCGGTGCCGATGAGGACCGCGTTCTGCTCGGAGAGGTAGTGCGTCCCCGTCTCGCCGCCCGACTCCCAGATGAAGTGCGCCCGCTTGCGGCGGTCGGCCTCCTTCAGGAGCTCCTTCACCTCGTGCGGGTTGATGTGCATCGTCCCGGGCGATCCCGCCATCGCGGCCGGCGAGGCCGACGGAGGCGGCCGGTCGAAGGCAGGGGCCGGCTTGGCGACCGGGACTTCTCCCTCGCCGAGGGCCTTCCCGAAGATGATCGAGAACTTGCCGAAGCCGATCTCGTCTCCGAGGCCGATCGAATGCGGGTGCTCGATCTTCTGCCCGCCCATGTAGGTCCCGTTCGAGGACCCCAGGTCCTCCACGACCCACCCATCGTCGGTGAGCCGGATCTCGGCGTGCCGCCGCGAAACCGAGGGGTTGTCGATCACGACGTCGGCGCTCGCGTCTCGCCCGACGATGATCGACTCCTGCTTGAAGTCGTACGCCTGCATGGTCCTGCGACCGAGGAGCAGCGTGAGCTTCGGCATCGTCTCCCTCGCGTGTACCGTCTCAGCGGGGCGTCGCCCGCACCGGGGCCAGCGGGGACATAATGTCCCGCGACCCCCGCCGGGTCCAGAATCGGATGCGCGCCGTGGGCGAGGTCAGGCGCCCCCGGCGAGCTGCTCGGAGACCGCCGTGCACCGCTCGTGGCCGGCCACCAGCCGCAGGCACTCCCCGACGAGCGCGCCGGCGCGCTCCGGATCGCCTTCCGAGATCGCGGCCTCGGCGTCCCAGGCCATGTGCTCGGCGACCTTGCGGAGGAGCGCCGCGGCCTCGGTGCTCTCGGGGTCGACCTCCGCCAGCCGGAGCGCGTGGCTGCGCACGTCTCCGCCCTCGAGGCCGTAGTAGCGGCTCCGGCTCTGCGCCTGGGCGGCCAGCTCCAGCAGCCGATACGCCTCCCAGGAGACGTCGACGGCCACGCCAGCCGCGCGCAGGCGCTCGGCCAGCTCCGCCCGCTCGGCCTCGGGGACCGGGACGTGGAAGGGGACCAGGGCAACGGCGGCCGCTTCCAGCGGGACGAGCTGCAGCCCGCCCTCCACACCGTCCTCGTTGAACCAGACCGCCCCCACCCGACCGGCGTCGACGGCGGCCATCAGGCCGGGCACGTCGAGGGCGCGCCCCCAGGGCTGGGCCCACGCGGTGGCGCCGCCTGCCGCCGCGATGAGGACGAGCGCCACCCACTTGCCTTTGCCGCTCCTGCGCCGCGGGGTCGGACGGGGGCGCGGGGTCGGGCGCTCGGACTCCTGCCGCTCCGCCGCCTCCCGTCGCTCGGCCGCGGTCGGCGACCGCGGCACCGTCGCGCCCTCGGGCGCCTCGACGGGCGCGGTCGTCGTTCCGCCCGGCGTGGCCGTGACGGTCGCAGCCGAGATGTCCGCGCCGGCGGTCCCCGAGCGGATCCGCTGCAGCGTGTCCCGGAGCTCGCGGGCCGACTGGAAGCGCTGAGCCGGGTCCCGTCGCAGCAGCTTCATCACGACGTTGATCATCTCCGGCGGAATCGACCGTCCGGACTCGGTCATCGGGCGGACCTCCGCCCGGTCGGTCGCCACCATCAGCTCGTAGATCTGATGCGTGGGCTCGTGCGCCAGATTGCCGAGCCAGGGATCCCGCCCGGTGAGGAGCGCGTAGAGGATCACCCCGAAGGCGAAGAGGTCGGTGCGGCCGTCGACCGCCTCCGCACGGAGCTGCTCGGGGGCCGCGTAGCCCGGTGTGCCGAGGGTACCCACGGTCGTCAGGCGGGAATCCGCCTCGCGCTCGGCGATCTTGGCGATCCCGAAGTCGAGGACCTTGACGATCTCCTCGCCGGCCCGGTCCTTCGTGAGCATCAGGTTCTCGAGCTTGAGATCCCGGTGCACGACCGGTTCGGGGCCCTCGTGCGCCACCGCGAGCGCCTCGCACACCTGGAGCGCCAGCGGGATGGCGCGCTCCACGGGGAACGGGCCTTCGGCCTCGAGCACGTCGGCGAGGCTGCGGCCCTCGACGAACTCCATGAGGAAGTACACGAGGCCGGCCTCGATGTCCTCCTCGTACGTCGAGAGGCCGACGATGTGCTTGGAGTCCTTGCCGAGCCGCTTCATGATCTGGGCTTCGCGCAGGAAACGGGCGCGCATCTCCTCGGCCTCGGCGCCCGTGAGGCGGTCGACCCCGAGGATCTTCAGCGCCTCGATCCACCCCCCCTTCACGTCCTCGACCTTGTAGACGGTGCCGAAGGAACCCGCGCCGAGCCGGCTCAGGACCTTCCACTTGTCCCGGATGAGGGTGCCGATGAGCGGGTCTTCCGTCTGGGCGGCCGCGTCGGCCGCCGCGGACTCCTCCTCGAGCGCCGCGATCTGATCCGGCGTGAAGACCACCGTGGCGCCGGCGTCGGGCTCCGGCGGGGCCGGCGGCTTCGCGGCGGCGGGCTGCGCCGCCGGCGGTTCGGGCACCGGGAGGCGCTGGGTGGCGTCGTGCGCCGACTCCTCGCCCAGACCCGGAACCTCCGAAGGATCCCAGGCGACCGTCCGCTGCGGTGGAGGCTTCTTGTCGGGGTCGTCGGAGTTCGACACGTCGACTGTCCACGAGAGGAGGTGGTGCCTTTGGAACGTACCGAAGCGCCGGAAGCGAGGTCAAACATGTCGTTCACGTCACACTTGCACCCCGCAGGCGACGGGTCTTCCTTTGGGGACATGGTCTTTCGCCGACTCCCTCTGGCTGCCGCGTTGACGGTGCTCGGCGGGTGCTACGCGCCGCCCGACGCGCCGCCCGGACCGCGCATCTCGGGGCTCGAGGCGACGTCGCTCGTCCTCCAGGCGGTCGACGCCGGAACCGGCTCCGCGCTGGCCGACGACGAGATGACCGTCCGGTACCTCGTCCGTTCGCCGATCGTCTTCGACGCGGCGGCGGTGGACCGCGTCTCGTCGGTGGAGCCGTACCGCATCGAGCACCCGGTCGGCGAGGAGCAGCTCGTCGTGGAGATCCGGCTGGAGGCCGACTCGTACCACCGCATCGACACCGTCTTCTCCGTGGCTCGCGGCAGCGAGGCCGGACCGCTCACGATGCGCCTCTCGCCCCGTCTCGACCGGGTGGCGACGCAGCCGGACCCGACTCCGCCTCCGGCCACGAACCCCACGCCGGTCGGACCGGACCGGTCGGCGCTCAACGCGGGCAACCGGGCCTACAACCGGGAGCAGTGGCTCGAGGCGACCGAGGCCTACCAGCGCATGCCGGCACCCTCGGACCCCATGGACGCCTACGGCCGCGAGTACCTCGACGCGAAGATCCGCCAGGGCGTGGCACACATCAACCGGTCGGAGTTCGCGCGGGCGCTCGAGGTCTTCGAGGAAGCCGTCGACATGCCGTCGCCGCCGCCGAACGCCTTCCTCCGTCTGGCCCAGGCGCAGTGCGCCGTGGGGCGCTCCGTGGAGGGACGGGGCACGCTGGCGCAGGTGGGGCGCATGCGGAGCCGGCTGTCACCGCTGGAGCAGTCGCGCGTGAGCGCGTTGATCGCCTACCAGAGCGGCGTCTGCTCGCACGGGGAGTTCCAGCGGGCGGAGACCACGCGGGATCGGGTCCGCTCCGGCGCGCAGGCAACGCAGGAGCTCAACGCGTTCATCGAGGGCGCCCGGGCCATGTCTCCGGTACCGCCCGAGGTCTACAACGCCGTGGCCGACGCCGAGCGGCGCGTGCTGGAGATTCGCCGGGCGATGGGCGGGCGGGGCGGCTGACGCCGCCCCGCCCGGTCCCGTGGTGTTTGTCGGCCTGCGTCCCGGCGCCGCCCGTCGTGCCTCCCACCCCGCCTTCCGCGCTGCC
>CALJLC010000494.1 GCA_937982605.1 uncultured Gemmatimonadales bacterium
GCCCCCGACGACGGAGGTCCCATGTGTTCGATCGCCCCGCGCCGCTCTCCGGTGCCGCCGCGCCGACTCCCCGGTCGCGGATGGCTCCTCGTCGGGCTCGTGCTGGTCGCGGGTGCGTGCGCACCGTGGGGCGAGCCGGAGTTCGTGGCCGAGGGAAGCCTGTGGATCGATCCGGGACCCACCGCGCACGAGGTCGGCTTCACGGCACCGGCACGGCCGAATCCGTGGATCCAGCTCCTCCGATCGTACCGGGTCCTGGACGAGGTCGTCGTCGAGGAGGGGCTGGCGCGCGGCGAGGTGACCCCGCGCGAAGCGGCCCGGGAGCTGAGCCGACGTCTCCGCACGCGAATGCACCCCGACGGGCGCTTCCTTCAACTGTCCCTCACGGGCACCGACCCCGAGGAGGTGCGCTCGGTGCTGGACGCCGTGATGGAGCGACACGTGGAGGTGGCGGCCACGCTCGAGCGTGCAAGACATGAAGAGATGCTCGAGAATCTCGAGGCGCAGCGCGACGAGGTGGCGCGCGATCTGGAGCGCGCCGAGCTCGAGCTCTCGGGCGCCCACTCGGGCGCGGACCAGGCTCGGCTGGCACGCCGGGTCCGCATGCTCGACGACCTGCACGCACAGCTCGCCCTCCGAACGGAGTCGGTCCGGCTGGAGGCGCGGTGGATCATCCCGGACGTCCGGATCCTGGCGCACGCGTCGGTCTCCGGTCAGCCCCGCAGCCATGGGACGTACTCGTGGCTCATCGTGCTGCTGGGACTCGTCGCCGCCCTCGTGGGTGGGGTGCTCCTCGCGGCGCGGTCCCAGCAACGGCTCGGCGGCACCGCAGGGCGCGGGACCGGGGACCTCACCTCGATCCTGGCCATCCTCCTCGGGAGCGCTCTCGCGGCGGTACTCACCGCCCTCGCCATCGGATGATTCCATGAAACGGAAGGACTTCCTCGTCTCCTCGGCGGCCGGCGCGGCCGCGCTCGGCACCAACCCCGCGGCGCTCGCCGGCGGGGACGAGTCGCGTGCGGAAGGCCCACGGAGCGCGAGGACTCCAGGCGACGGCCTTCAGGCCACGCCGCGCATCCTCATCGCGGGCGGCGGCTTCCGGACCGAGTTCATCCGCTACATGGCCGAGCTGACCGGGAGGCCAAGACCGCGGCTATGCTACCTGCCGACGGCGTCCGCGGACCGCGAGTCGGGCGTCATCGGGTGGTACGAGAGCTGCGCGCCGCTCGACGTGGAGCCTCACCACCAGAACTCCTTCATCAGCAGCTACCGGCAGGACCGGAGCTGGGAGGACGTCTTCCTCTCGATGGACGGCATCGTGGTCAGCGGCGGCAACACGCTCAACCAGCAGGCGATCTGGCGCGCGCAGGGCATCGACGAGGTGCTGCGCGAGGCCTGGAATCGGGGCGTGGTGCTCGGAGGCGCCAGCGCGGGCTCGCTCTGCTGGTTCGAGGAGGGGACCACCGATTCGAGACCGCGCGAGCTCAGCCGGATCGAGTGCCTCGGCTTCCTGGCCGGGAGTCACTCGCCACACTACGACGCCGAGGCCGAGCGCCGCCCGACGTACCATCGCCTCATCCGGACCGGCGTCCTCCAGCCGGGCTGGGCGTGCGACAACGACGCCGGAATCCTCTTCGAGGGCACCGAGGCCGCGCGGTTCGTGTCGACGCGTGCCGAAGCGATGGTCTACTACGTCGATCTGATCGACGGCGAGGTCGTGGAGACGCCGCACACGCCCGATCGCATCGACTGACCGAGGGGACCGCCCCGCCTTCGGCGCGGGCGGCGGCGGCCGTCAGAACCAGCGGTCGGGCATGCCGTCCTGGACGAGGCGGCTGAGGTTCACGGAGTGCAGGCCCGCGTCGCGTGCCACCTCGTCGGTGAAGGGGGACGCCCGGAAGCCCCGCACGACGATGTACGCGTCCGGGTGCTCGCGCCGGATCGCCAGGGCCGCCTGAAGGTTCGTGCCGTCCGAGCCGGATCCCAGGATGAAGACCGGCGGCGCGCCGGCTGGGCTGGTGATCTCGTCGACCCGCTGGCGGACCTCCGGATCGAGGATGTCTCCGTCGAGCACCATGTGCTGGTACGTCCCGCAGAACCCGGGCTCCTCCTCGAAGAGCCGGACGTTGCGGGACCCGTCGTGGTCGACGATCACGACCGGTCCGAAGCGATCGGGCGTTCGGCGCTGGAGCTGATCGAGCACGGTCCGGCCGAACCGCCCGAAGCCGACCAGGACGATCGGATCCTTCCCCGGCGTCGCCTGGAAGTGGCGCACGAGGCGGTCCTCGACCAGATGCCGGGCCGCGAACTCGTGGCCGTTGAAGACCTCGCAGTCCCGCGCGATGCTCGAGCCGGACGTCTTCTGCATGAAGCGGAGATCCGACACGTGCACGACCACGCGCCCGCCGAGGTCGGGCGCGAGCCGGACGATCTTCGCGGCGGCGTCCAGATTGGCGAAGTCGTCGCTGGTGAGCAGGAGCACCCGGTGGGCCCGCTCGAGACGGAGCTCCGCGAGGACGCGGTCCGCGGCCACGTCCCCCTGCACGATGATCGCGCGGTGCTGCCGCCTCAGCTCCGCCAGGAAGGGGGACTCCGCCTCACGCTCGACGACCACGATGGTACGTCCAGAGCCGCGCGCCCGGAGCTTTCGCACGTACTGCACCGTGAGCCGCCCCGCACCACCGATCACGACGTGACCCGACAGCGGTCGGAAGCGCAGGCCGAGTGGTCCGAAGATCCGCAGGACGGTCTCGACGATGGCGAACGCGGTGATGATCGGGGCGGCGAAGTAGGCGACCCAGAGCAGGGCGCGCGCGGCCGGCGGCCCTCCGGTCGGC
This sequence comes from uncultured Gemmatimonadales bacterium, assembly GCA_937982605.1. Lineage (GTDB taxonomy): Bacteria > Gemmatimonadota > Gemmatimonadetes > Longimicrobiales > Gaopeijiaceae > UBA2589. The sequence goes on from CALJLC010000494.1 coordinate 2,838, forward strand.
GTACCGATGTCGAGCCCGCCCAGCACGAAGAGGCCGAGCGCGTAATACGCCCGTTCGGCGATGCCCAGAGCGCTCAGGTCCCGCTCGCTGACGCCCACCCCGAGCGAGAGCCCGAGGACGGCGGCGCCGTATACCGCCAGAAAGGCGACGACGCGCAGCACGAAGGTGCGGGAGGGGAGGCGGCGAGCGCGCGCGCCGCGAAAGTCGTCCATGGCAGAAACGTCGCCGCGGGAGGCAACGACGCAAATGGTCTCCCACGGAGCGCGGGAGCATTAGAGCGGAAACGGGGGCTCTTGCGAGTTGGGCTGGCGGAGCAGTATGTCACTGCCAGCGACGGTCGCCGGTGCAGCTCGAGGGCGTCGGACACGCTCTACTTGACGCAATTCGCGTCGGTGCCCCGTGACTTGGTCGGCGTTCACGCGTCGGTTGGCTCGGTTGTGTTCCCTTGGGTGGGCCTTTGGCTTGACCCTCGCCACTTCCGCTTGCGCGGACGGCTGCGACCCTGCCGGTCCCGGATGCGGGACAGCGACCAGCCCGGCCGCCGCGGTAGTCGTTCGGTCGCCGGTCATGGACTCGGTCTTGGCGGTGGGCGCACGCACCCAGCTGAGCGCTCTTGCGTTGTCAGCGGCCGGCGACACCCTGGATATCGACATCGCCTGGACTTCCTCGGCACCCCACGTCGCAGCCGTGAACGTGTTCGGTCTGCTGACGGCGAATCGATCGGGCTCGGCAGTCGTGCGGGCCGAAACCGAAACGGCTTCGGGCGAGCTGCTGGTACGGGTCGTCGACGCGGACATCAATTCGGTGACCCGGACCCTCTCCGACCCGTTCCTCGGGGCCCTGGTGCGTGGCCTCACGCCGCCTCCTCGCGCCGCAGCCACAGGGCTCATCCACGGGTGCACGGATGCCGCCATCGCGGGGAATCTACTCGCCGCGCAGGCCTGCCTGAGCAACCTGGAAGCGCTGGCGGCAGAAAGCGACAGAGATCGACCTCTGCTCGCCATCTCCAGTCTCTTCATCCGAAGCGCGCGCCGGTCCCTCGCCGTCGACCCGTGACCCAATGAACGAACGCGGTGCCACGAGCCGCGCGCCCTTCGAGCGATCCCCCGATCGGTCCAGCACAGCAGTCGCGCAACCCAATATCCCCCGGACCCTCTGATGCGCACGCCCACAGTGCTCCTGCACTCGCCTCTGACGTTCCTGACCCAAGTCGCGCTCCTGGTAGCGTGCTCACTCGACGTCGCGGGCCAAACGACCTTCCGAGCGTGCCGAGTTCCTGACGTCGGTGCGATCTACATGATCGGCGTGCTCGGAGCGCCTGCCGCATGTCTCGACGGTACGCACGTCGAGTTCAGCTGGGTGGAAGGCGTGGCGGCGGCACCGGGGTCCGTCACGAACGAAATCCTGGCCGACGGCGCGGTCACATCCACGAAGATCCTCGATGGTGCCATCGGAAGCGCGGACCTCGGACCCTCGGTTGTCCGAGCTGAGCACATCGCTCCGGGCGCGGTGGGGTCGGGCGCTCTTGCCGACGGGTCGGTGACTCAGGTGAAGCTCGACCCCGGTATCACGCTCGGCGTGGCCGACGGCTCGATCGCCACGCAGCATCTGGCGGCCGGCGCGGTAACCGCCGAGAAGATCGCACCAGGCGCGGTCGGGACTGCCGCGCTCACGGCCTCGGCTGTCACCGGGGCCACCATCGCTACCGACGCCGTGGGCTTGCGCCAGTTGCGGTACGCCACGGTCTCGGCAACATCGCCTCCGCGCGCCCCCGGGACCTTCCTCCTCCAGGCCAGTGTTCAGTGTCCGGCTGGGTTCGGTGCTCTCATCGGATGGTACAGTCTCGTGGACCCCGTCACGGTGGCGGCGATGGCGGACGCATTCGTCTACTACTCACTCCCAGCACAATTCGTCGGCGGCCTCGGCTACCCCGACGGGTGGACGGTGGCGTACTGGGATCCCGAGCCCGCGGGGGCCGAAGGTGTCAGGGTTTCGGCCGTGTGCGTGGCCGTTGAATGACGAGGCCCGTCGAGGACCTCGCGCGGGCCGCCGTCAGGATGCGAACCGAGGAGGGAGTCCGGGGCGGAGGACGTGGCGGACGGCATCTCCGTTCGAGGTCGCTCATCCTCATCGCCCTCGCCACCCTGTCCCTTGCATCGTGCCGCGAGGCGCCGACGCAACCCGACGAGAGCGATGTCCGTACTCAGATCGGGGCCGGTGGGGGCACCGCGAGGACGACCGCGGGCACGGGGCTGATCGTGGGTCCTGGCGTGCTTCCCGACGGCTCCGCGGTGGCGGTCTCCGAGATCGACCTCGAAGACCTGCCCGAAGCCAAAGAACTCCTCGATGCCATCGCGCCGCTGCTCTCAGCCGTTCCGACCGAAGGTCGGGCACTGCGCGTAGCGATCACCGCCGCGCCCGATGGCCCATTGGAGCTCGTGTTGCGCCCTCGGACAGGGGTTGGAATGACGCCAGGAGATCGGCTCGTGGCGCTCATACTAGTCGAGCAGGCCGGCGGTCAGAGCGTCCTGGAGCAGTTCGAGCCTTTCGATGCGGACTTCGACGCCTCGTCCGGGCTCGCCAGCGTCCTGTTGCCGAGGTGGGCCGGCCGCTCACTCGATGCTGGTACCGAGATCATCGCTTCGTTGGCCGTGATCCAAGAGGAAGACGGGCCGGAGATTGAGGCCAGCAGATCGACTGGCCCGCTTCGAGCCATCAGCCTCGATCCGGCGGATGTCGCCACTTTTGCGAATCAGGGCTGTGTCTCCGGTCCCTTCACGTGGGATCCGGCGTCCCCTTTTCTCGCGCTCACGCCCCCACTCGCAAACGTCTTCGTAACGGACAAGTTCGGCGAGATCCGTAGGGGAGTCCCCCGCCCGAAGTGGGAGGTCCACGCTGGGGTCGACTATCGGGCGCCCGTGGGAACTCCGGTCTTCGCCATGCACGATGGGTCCGTCACCGAGGGTCACCAGGTCAATCAGCAGGGGCGTGGCTGGGGCACGTACGCCATCAACACGGGCAGGGTAGACGGCAGAAGGATATGGACGCTCTACGCACACCTGAGCGAAGTCGCCAAGACCGGTACGGTCAGAGCGGGGGACCTCATTGCGTACTCGGGCACCAGCGGCACAACCGCGGCTCACCTCCACGTGGAGTTCCTACCCGCATTGCGGCGCGGCTCCTTCAACGAGCAGAAATCCGGTAAGTGGGATCCGCACGGCTGCATCGTACCGTTCATCACGTCGGTCGAGCGGCCGGAGTCCATCGCCGAGGCCGGCTTCCCGTTGCCGGCACCCGTGGTCATCGAGGTCGTGCGAACCGTGGCCTTTGCGGAGGGACCGGCCACGACGCCCGCAATCGATGTGGCCGTGTCCGCCATCCCGTCAGGCGACGGTAGGGTGACGACGGGTCCGCACGTGACGGACGAGAACGGTCGGGTCGCGATCGACTGGTCACTTGGCCAGACCGTGGGAGAACAGCAGCTCGTCATCTCTCTCGGACCGACCGCAGCGGACGCTTCGGGGTCAGGAGTTCTCCGCAGCGACACCGTGCGGGCCGAAGCGGAGGAACCGGGGCTCGACGTGAGTGGACGCTGGACCGCCAGTCTGGTTCACACCAGCACGGTCGTCATCGATCCGCTGCTACCTCCTCCGCACTCTCCCCCTTTCACCACCGCCGACCTCGAGTGGACCCTGGCTCAGCAGGGCCTCCAGGTGACGGGCACGATTGAGAGCGGCTCCTTTCAAGGGACCGTCTCAGGGACGCTGATCGAGAACGAGATCCCCGGCACGTCTGACTTCGCCGGAGTCATGTGGCTCCAGGGTTACCCCAGCCCCTTCGACCTGACTCTTGCATTCTACCCCGACCTGGGCGACCTGGTCGGGAACGATGGCGGCGGGTCGGCTGTCTACTCGACCCCCGGGCTGGTGCACATCTACGACTTGGTTCTCCAGCGCATCGATCCGCCGAGCTAGCTGACGGTCGGGTCGGCGGACGCCCCGGCCGACCAGCGAGCCGCGATGAGCCACTCCACATTGCCCATCGCCAACGTGGCTCTACGTTGGCCGCCATGGGCTCCCCCACGCCGCATTCCCCAGAAGCCCTCCGGCGGCGCCCGATCGTGGTCGTGAACCCGAACGCGTCGGACGCCGTCACCCGGAGGATCGAAGCGTCGGTCGCACCGCTCTCGAGCGAGCGGGAACCCGTCCGCTGCGTGACGCTGGACGAAGGCCCGCCTGCGATCGAGTCGCACGAGGACTTCGAGCGCGCGATCCCGTGCGTGGAGCGCTTCGTCCGCGCCGAGGCCGAGGCGGCCGCCTTCGTCGTCGCCTGCTTCAGCGACCCGGGCGTGCCCGAGGCGCGGCGATGCACCGACCGGCCGGTGGTCGGCATTCAGGAGGCGAGCGTCGCGCTCGCGCTCACCCTCGGCGGCACCTTCGGCATCGTCGCGCTCGTCGAAGCGTCGGTGGAGCGCCAGCGGCGGGCGCTCGCCGCCGCGGGCCTGATCGGCCGGCTGGCGGGATCCCGACCCGCGGGGCTCGGCGTGGCGGCTCTCGAGGACCGGGCGACGGCGTGGCCGCGAATTCGGGAGGCGGCCCGGCGGCTGAGCGCCGAAGACGGCGCCGACGTGATCCTCCTCGGCTGCGCGGGCATGGGCGCGTACCGGGCCGAGCTCGAGCAGTCGGTGGGCGTGCCCGTCGTCGATCCGTGCCAGGCCGGCGTCCTCCTGGCCCGGGCCCACCTGCGCCTCGGGCTCCGCAGCCGGTCGATGCCGCGGTCCGCCCTCGACCCCGCGGGCGTGTGAGGGGCCCCGGGGAGATCCTGCTCCCGCGCGGCGACCGTGATCCGGCGTCGCCGGCGCTTCTCGCGGACACGGGCCCGCCGTGCAGCTGGGGCGACCTGCACGACACGCTCGATCGCAACGCCGCGCGCCTGTCGCGCTGGATGGGCGGCGCCGGGGGCGCGCCCCGCGTCCTCAGCCTGCTCCCGGACGAGCCCGGATCCGCGCTCGCGGTGATCACGCTCGCCACGTCCACCGCCGTGGCTCCCGTCAACCCGGCGCTGCGCGACGGCGAGCTGCGGGCGTTCGCGTCGCGACTCTCCGCGGACGCGGCCGCGGTCCGCGCCGGTCGGCCTTCGGACCGTGCCCGGGTCGAGGCGCTGGCGCTGCCCCCCCTGCTCCTCGCAGCCGGCGACGGGTGCGCGCACTGCGCGGACTTCGACCTCGTGGCCCCCGACGCTCCGCCGAGGCCCCGACACGGGGAGCCGGGCCTGATCCTCTCGACGTCCGGCACGACGGGATCGCCCAAGCTCGTGCCACTCGGCTGCGGCCAGATGCGTCGCTCCGCCGAGAACATCGCCGCGTGGCTCCGTCTCGGGCCTTCCGACCGGGCGCTCCACATGCTCCCCCTGTTCCACGTGGGGGCGTTCGTGGACCTCTTCCTGGCCCCCCTGGTGTCGGGTGGCTCCGTCTACTTCGGCCATCCGATCACGACCGAGCGACTCGCCGAGGCCATCGTCGCGCGCCGATCCACCTGGGTGCAGCTCGTGCCGACGATGCTCCACCACCTCCTCGAGCGGAGCGACGAGCGGCTCGCCGACGCCGCGCGCGACCTGCGCTTCGTCCGTACCGTCTCCGCGGATCTGGCCCCGGCCCTTCAGGCGCGAGCCGCGGACCTCTTCGGCGACGCGCCGATCATCCAGATGTACGGCATGACCGAGACGGCCGGGCAGATCACCTCGAACCCCCTCCCCCCGGGACGAGCCCGCACCGGTTCGGTGGGCACCGCCGCCGGTCCGGAGCTCCGCGTCATGGATGCCCACGCGAACCCGCGCCCTCCCGGCGAGATCGGCGAAATCTGCGTCTCCGGCCCCACGGTGATGTCGGGGTACCTCGACCACGACGGGGGCGACGTCTTCCACGGGCGGTGGCTCCGCACCGGAGACCTGGGATACCTCGACGAGTCGGGGTTTCTCACGCTCACCGGTCGCCGCAAGGAGATGATCAACCGCGGTGGTGAGAAGATCTCCCCGGTGGAGATCGAGCGGGCGCTCCTCACGCACCCGGACGTCCTCGAAGCCGCTGCCTTCGCCGTAGAGCACGCGACGCTGGGCGAGGAGCCGATGGCGGCGGTCGTCCCCGTGCCCGGCCGACGTCTCGAGCCGGACGATGCGGTCGTGCACGCGCGGACCCGGCTCGCGGACTTCAAGCGGCCCCGGCGGGTCCTGCTCCTCGATGCCCTGCCCCGGCTCGGCTCGGGCAAGATCGATCGCCGCCGCCTGCGCTCGGTGGCCGAGGCCCGTGACGAGGACGACGGGTCCGAGACGGGCGAGCTGGGCCGCGTGGCCCGGGCGCTCTCCCGCATCTGGACCGACACCCTGGGGAGCGCGCCGCGCGGTCCGGACACGGACTTCTTCGACGAGGGTGGCGATTCCCTTTCGGCCACGACCTTCGTGGTGCGCGTCGAGGAGTCGCTCGGAGTCGTCCTGCCGGCGAACCTGCTCTACGAGCGCCCCACCTTCGGCGCTCTGGAGGAGGTCGTCTCGAGCCTTCCGCGCGAGCGGCCGCGACCGGATCCGGTGGTCCAGGCGGTGCGGCGCGCCGTGGCGGGCTGGGCGGGGGTGCGGGGGGGATCGCACGGGCTTCTCGTGGGCCGCCACACGGTCGGCTCCATGACCCCGTTCTTCTTCGTGACTCCGGGTCTGGCGGGCTCGGAGGACCTCGTGTCCGCGTTCCACCCCGAGCGACCCGTCTGGGTGATGCGGACGCTCTCGGGGCTGCGCACGAGGCTCGGCCGACGACTCAAGACCGAGGCGAACAATCGCCGGCTCGCGAAGGCCTACGCCGACGGGATCGTCGACGTGCATCCGAGCGGCCCGGTCCTCGTGGGCGGATTCTGTCAGGGCGCGGACGTGGCGCGCCTCGTGGGGGAGGAGCTGCGGGAGCGAGGACGCGAGATCGGCCTGATCGCGGTGATCGATCGGCTCTTCACCGAGCCCGTCCGGGGTCGGGCCGCCGTGGTGTGGACCGCGGGGTCGCGCCACTCCGGAAACACGCAGTTCCGCGACCCGGAGCGGCACCTGG
>CALJLC010000495.1 GCA_937982605.1 uncultured Gemmatimonadales bacterium
TTCCTGGAAGGCCCGCCCCGGGGCGCGCAGCGCGACGATTCGGTCGCCACTCCACGCCGGCTGCTGGTAGCGGGCCGGTCGGTCGCTGACGACCTGCCGGCCGCCCCCGTCGGGCCGGATGCGCACGACGCTGCCCCCCTCCGGGCTCCAGGTGGCGTAGGCGATCCACTGGCCGTCCGGTGACCAGACCGGGTTGGCCTGGACGATGTCCGACCCGCCGTCGATGAGCCGCGGCTGCCCGTCCGGGAAGTCCATCACGTACAGGTCGTCGAGTGCAGTGAACGCGAGCCGGGCGCCGTCCGGAGAGATCCGCGCGTGCGGGATCTGCCGCACCGTGAACGTCGGGGTGTCCTCGATCGGGTAGTCGAAGTCGACCTCCGGCCCGGCGGCGACCTGCTCGCGGATGCGGAAGGGCACCGCGATGGGCTCGGCGCCCTCGGCGACGGGGACGCGCCAGATCTTCCCGCCGTACGACGCCACCACCTCGCGCGAGTCCGGGGTGAAGCTCATGCCGGGATACACGTCCCGGTCCCCGATCGACTCCTGGTCGTCCCGCTGCACGGGCCAGGCGAGCCAGCGCTCGTCGCCGCTCGCCAGGTCGCGGATGCGCAGGCCGGTCTCCGTCTCGAAGCGGGTGCCGTAGACCAGCCAGCGGCCGTCCGGCGACAGCGTCGGGCGGAACGCGGAGCCGTAACGCGACGTGCGCGTGAAGGTCTCACCGGTCTCGCGATCGTACACCGCGAGCTGGTACTGCGGGTACTGCGCGTTGTAGTCCCAGGAGTTGCGGCGCTCGGCGTGCCACACGTACCGCCCGTCGGGCGACACCGCGGCGCCGTTCGTCTTCAGATTCGAGGGCTCGTCGCGCAGGGTCTGCCCCGATCCACCGTCGCGGTGGCCGATCCAGATGTTCACCGTGCCGAGGCGCGTCTCGCCCTTCGAGGCCACGAGGTAGTCCCCGTCCGGCGCCCAGTCGGGCGACATCCACGAGTTGCCGTTCCCCTTCGTCACCTGGGTGGTGTCCCCCGTGGCGAGCTCGAGGAGCCAGAGGTTGTCTCCGCCGCTCCGGTCCGAGACGAAGACGACGTGGGCGCCGTCCGGGCTGTAGCGCGGCTGGTTGTCGAAGGCGAGGCCGGAGGTGATCCGCGTGGCGTCACCGCCCGAGAGCGGCACGGTGTAGAGATCGCCGAGGAAGTCGAAGACGACGGTCCGGCCGTCCGGGCTCACGTCGACCGAGAGCCAGCTCCCCTCGTCCGTGTCGATTGCGATCGACCGGGCCGGACCGCGCGGGAGGGTGGCGCGCTCGCTGCGCTCCCGCGCGCTGTCGGACCCCCCGTGGGCCCCCACCGGCGGAGGGGCGCGCGTGGACGGGAGTCCGGTGACGAGCGCGATCCCGAGCGCGCGTCCCGTAAGCGATCGAAGCGCGTTCCACGTCCGGTCCGTCTGGGTCATCCCCACCCTCTCCTCGTTGCAGTCCGTTGGTTGGTCGTGTCGGATCGGGCCCGGCGGCTCAGCCGAGCGTCGGCGCGAACCCGGGCGCCGTCCGGTGGTTCGTCAGCTGCTCGTAGGCGTACGCGACGCGGAGGAGCACCGGCTCGGTCCACGCCGGTCCGAAGAAGGAGATCCCGACGGGCAGCCCCTTCACGAAGCCCATCGGCACGCTCACGTCCGGATAGCCGGCGATCGCCGCCGGGCCGGCGCTGCTTCCCCCGTCGAGGCGGTCGCCCTTGATGTGGTCCGTCGGCCACGCCAGGTCCATCGTCGGCGCCACGATCGCGTCCAGGCGATGCTCGCGCACGAGCCGGTCGATCCCGTCCTCGCGGGTGGCGCGCTGGATCGTGCGCCGGGCCTCCAGGTACGCCGCCTCGGTGAGCGGCCCACGCGCCTGGGCGTCGAGCATCCGCTCCTGACCGAAGTACGGCATCTCCACGTCCGCGTTCGCCTCGTTGAAGGCGATGACGTCGGCGAGCGACTTCACCGGGGCGTCGGGGCCGAGCGTGGCCAGATAGGCGTTGAGGTCCGCCTTGAACTCGTACTCGAGCAGGACGAGGGTCAGCGGATCGTTCCACGCCGCCGCGTCGAGGTCGGCCGGATCGACGAGCACGGCCCCCGCGGAGGCCATCGCCTCGAGCGCCTCCTCGAAGAGCGCCGTCACCCGGGGGTCGAAGCCGGTGAAGCTGCGGGCGACACCGATGCGGGCCCCGCGAAGTCCGTCGGGATCGAGGAACCGCGTGTAGTCGAGGTGCCCGTTTCCGTCACTCCGACCGGTGGCCTCGTCCTGCGGATCGACGCCCGTGAGCGGTCCGAGCAGGATCGCCGCGTCACGCACCGTGCGCGCCATCGGACCCGCCGTGTCCTGCGAGTGGGAGATCGGGATGATCCCCGAGCGGCTCCAGAGTCCGACGGTCGGCTTGATGCCGACGACGCCGTTGATCGACGAGGGGCACATGATCGAGCCGCCCGTCTCGGTCCCGATCGTGAGCGGCACGAGGTTGGCCGAGACCGCGACGCCCGAGCCCGAGCTCGACCCGCACGGGTTGCGGTCGAGCGCGTAGGGGTTGCGGCACTGCCCACCGCGGGCGCTCCAACCGCTCGTGGCCCGATAGCCCCGGAAGTAGGCCCACTCGCTCATGTTCGCCTTGGCGAGCACGATCGCGCCCGCTTCACGCATGCGTTCCACGATGAAGGCGTCCCGCGGCGGGATCGACCCCTCGAGCGCGAGCGAGCCGGCGGTCGTGGTCATCCCGTCGTGCGTGTCGATGTTGTCCTTGATGGCCACCGGGATGCCGTGCAGCGGCCCACGCACCCGTCCCGCGGCGCGCTCCGCGTCGAGCTCGTCGGCAAGCGCCAGCGAGTCCGGGTTGGTCTCGATGATCGAGCGGAGCTCCGGCCCCTGACCGTCGAGGGCCTCGATGCGCCCCAGATACGCCTCGACGATCGAGCGGGAGGTACGCTCTCCCGACGTCATCGACGCCTGCAGCTCCGAGACGGTGACCTCGTCGAGCTCGAAGGCCGGGATCTGCGAAGCGCCGCCCGAGGTGGAGGCGGCCTCCGCTCCGCCGGCCGGCCCGGCGTCCTGCACCGTGCAACCGGCGGTGAGGGCGAGGCCCGCACCGGCCGCGGTGGTCTCGAAGAAGCGTCGGCGATCCATGGCTGCTCTCCTCGGGGTCTGAGCGTTCGGGGTCGGGCGGGTTCCGACCCGCGTCAGCGGGCGCCGGGACCGCGGAGGACGACGCCCGGACGAGCCCCGGTCACCGCGCCGTCGCGGACGACCGCCACGCCGCCGACGAAGACGTGCGGAATGCCGACGGGATACTGGTGAGGGTCGTCGAAGGTGGCGCGGTCGATCACGGTCTCGGGATCGAAGACGGTCAGGTCGGCCACGTGCCCCGGCGCGATCCGGCCCCGGTCCGCGAAGCCCAGGCGGTCGGCCGGGGCGGACGTCATGCGCCGCACGGCTTCGGGGAGGCCGATCACGCCCAGATCGCGGGCGTAGTGGCCGAGGACGCGCGGGAAGGTCCCGTAGCCGCGGGGGTGCGGGCTCGCGCGCCCGTAGTGGACGAGGCTCCCGTCCGATCCGATCATCCCGTGCTCGGCCTGCAGGAGCGTCCGGACGTCCCCCTCGTCGAAGG
>CALJLC010000496.1 GCA_937982605.1 uncultured Gemmatimonadales bacterium
ACCGCCCGCAAGCGCCGCTGGGACAAGCTCGGCGTGGCCGGCACGATCGTGGCGGGCGCCGCCGTGGCGGGCGGCTGGGCCGCGGGCGGCGTGTCGATGCTCGGAACGTGGCTCGTCATGAGCCACGGCGGGGAGACGCTGCAGGACGCCGCGCGATGGCTTCGCTTCGGCAGCGCGGCGTGGCGCGGCGAGCAGCGGTGCTCCAACTGCGGCCATCTCTTCCGCACCCTGCCCTTCCGGGACCGCAACTCCCTCGGGCTCTTCCCCGGAACCGGGCCGGGCGACATCGAAGTGGTGGCGCGCTGCCCGCGCTGCGGCCTGTACCGGGACGCGGGGCTGCACCTGGGGGGCGACGAGGCGGCCCGGACCGTCCGGAGAGTGCTGGCCTATCACCACTTCGCGGGTGCCTCGGAACGCCGGGTGAAGACGGCGACGCGCCTCATCCAGGAGGCCGGCTCGACGCAGGACCTGGCGCGGATCGTCGTGAAGGACGGCAAGCGACTCGGGGACCTCGGCCGGACCGGGGGCATCGCGCTCGAGATCGCGGCGAACGAGTCCAACGAGCAGCACCTTCTCGAGCTGGAGCTGGCGGAGCTGGAGGCCCGGTGGCGGCGCGAGGAGGAGCTCGCGGCGATCATCGACGGGGAGCTCACGCCGCTGCCGATGCTCGAGCAGATGCGGAGGCTTGTGACGGGTGCGCGCTGAGGGCTACGTCCGATACCGGAGGCTGTACTCGAGCCGCACCCGGACGGTGTCCCCGTCGTCTTTCCCGCCCCGGATCCGCGCCGGCACCGCGAGCTCGGTGACGCCGGCCCGGCTCCGCCAGAGGCTCGTCTCCCACGCCTGGCCGTCGACGACGGCGCGCACCGGAATCCGTCCCCACCCCTCGGTCACGGTCGGAGCATGCTCCTCGGGCACCGCGGCGAAGACCCAGCCGCCCTCGCCCGGCACCCGCCGCAGCGACGACGTGAATTCGCAGACGTAGTCCGGCGGCGTCACGACGGCCCCCCTCCCGCGCCTAGTAGTCCACCGGCCGCAGGTAGAAGGAGCCGATCGCGCTCGAGGAGAGCACGGCCACGGTGGGCAGCTCCCGCTTCCAGTGCGTCGAATCCAGCCGCCGCCGCACGACCTCGAGGGCCTCGGGATCGAAGCCCGCCCGCTCCAGCGCGGCGACGTCCCAGCCGCGCACCAGCCAGTGCAGGATCGGGTCGGCCTGGTGGTACGACACCCCGATCTCGTCCTCGTCGGTGACGCCCTTCACCAGGTCGGCGGTCGCCGGCTTCTCGACGATCTCCTCCGGCACGCCCAAGTGGCGCGCCAGCGCCCAGACCTGCGTCTTGAAGAGGTCGCCGATCGGGTTGATGGGTGGCGAGTCGTCGGCGTGCCACGTGAAGTAGCCGAGCAGCCGTTCGCTCTTGTTGCCGGTGCCGAGCGGAAGGGCGTGGAGCTTGGCCGACTGGTCGAAGAGGATCACCGCGCGCAGCCGAGCCATCAGGTTGCCCTTCCGGAGCGGCGAGATCTCCGGCTCGTACTCGGCCACGTAGCGGTCGATCGGCTCCGAGATCTCGATCGTGCGTGCCCGGGCTCCGGTGGCTTCGAGGGCGAGGCCGGCGTGCCCGAGGCTCTCGGGACTCGACTCGCGGTACGGGAGTCTGAAGCCGTAGACGTTCTCCGCCCCGAGCGCCCGGCACGCCAGATAGAGCGAGACCGCCGAGTCGACGCCGCCCGAGACGCCGACGGCGACACGCTCGAAGCCCCGGCGCCGGCGCACCTCCTCGCGGATGAACTCGACGAGCGTGCGCTCGACGAGGTCCAGGTCGATGTCGAGGAGGTCGGGCGCGTGCAGCGGCGCGCTCACCTCCGCGGCGGCGTCCATCGTCCGACCCGAGAGCGTGTCGGTCAGCCCTTCGTCGGTCTCTTCGGCCCGCGCCTCGTCGATCTCCGGTCGCTCCCTGCCCAGGGCGATGTCCAGCGACCGCTCCAGGTGGGGCAGCATCTGCTCGAGGTCCGACAGCATCGGCGTCGCGGCCCGAGCGCGGTCGATGGCGGTCGGGTCCAGCGCCGCCACCGTGACCGCCTCGTCGAAGAGCGGGCCGCGCGCGAGCGTCGTGCCGTCGGGGCCCACCGCGAGCGATCCGCCGGGGAAGAGCTTGCCGCCCTCGGAGCCCGCCAGCTGGGCCACGGCCACGAATACCCCGTGCTCTCTGGCCATCCCCGGCGCGAGCCGGTTCCACTCCTCGAGATTGGCGGGGAGCCCGCCGCCGGACGGCGTGAAGTCCCGCGCGGGGGACGCGCTCACGACGAGAATGAGCTCGGCGCCGCTCACGGCCAGGATGGTGGCGGGCATCGAGTGCCACGCGTCCTCGCACACCAGGAGCCCGAAGCGCCCGAAGCGGGTGTCGAAGGCACGCACCTCCGTGCCCGGCTCCACGAAGCGCGCCTCGTCGAAGACGCCGTACGTGGGCAGGAAGAGCTTGCGGTGCACGTGCCGCACGACGTAGCGGCCACCCCGCGGCTCGAAGTACGCGGCGCTGTTGTAGAGCCGCCGCCGCCAGCGCTCGTAGAAGCCCAGCGCGATGTCGGGCGCTCCGTCGACGGCTTCACCGAGCCCCGCGGCCACGTCCTCGGCCGACCGCGCGGCCTCGGCCACGCCTCCCTCCAGGAAGTAGCCGGAGAGCGACGCCTCGGGAAATACGACGACGTCGGCTTCCTCGGCGGCGCGGGCGGTCGTCGCGCGCACCCGCTCCAGGTTCGCCGCCACGTCACCCTTGTCGGGCTTGAGCTGGGCGAGCGCCACACGGAGCGGCGGGCGAGGATGTGCTTGATTCATGAACGGTCGCGACGTATCGGTCTGAAAGGCGGATCGCTCCCGGTCCCCGCCCTGGCGCCGCCTACAAGATACCTCGTTCCCTGCGGAACGCCCCCTGTTCGGGAGGGGTTAGAGGGAGCACCAGATTCTTCACGACCCGGAAGGGCCCGCATGACCCAGAGACTCGTCGCGGTATCGGCGATCGCCGTCGCGCTCTTCGCCGCCCCGCTGGCTGCCCAGGACGTGGCGCTCCAGCGGCAACGCTCCGCGGACCTCGAACGGCGGGCCCCGCAGCTGGAGGTCATCGAGAGCGCCGTCGACGCGATCTCGCGGATGCACATGTCGCCGTTCGCCGACTCCGTCCTCTGGGAAGCGGCGATCGACGGGCTCATCGATGCGCTCGACGACCCCTACGCGGAGCTCTTCACGCCCCAGGAATCCGAGGCGTGGGAGGAGGACACGACCGGGAACTACTCCGGGATCGGGCTCCAGATCACGATGCTCAACGACGAGATCACGGTCACGGCCGTCTTCCGGGGCTTCCCCGCCTTCGACCAGGGGATCTCCATCGGAGACGTCATCGTCGGCGTCAACGAGCACGACGCGACCGAATGGGACACGGGCATGGCCGCCGACTCGATCCGCGGCCCGGTGGGCACCGACGTCCACGTGCGCATCAAGCGCCCCGGCTACGACCAGCCCATCTCCTACGACATCACGCGGGCCGACGTGCACGTCCCGGCGGTCGAGTACGACCTCCTCGAGGAGGAGGACATCGGCTACGTGATCATGGACCGGGTGGCGCGTAACGCCGCCCGCGAG
>CALJLC010000497.1 GCA_937982605.1 uncultured Gemmatimonadales bacterium
CGCGTCGTCACGCGCCGCAGGGCTCGGTCGAGTTTGTCTGGGAGGACCGGCGGTCTCTCTGGTCGACGTTGGGCCCGTATAGGTCTCGCTCGTGCGCCTCGTTGATGATCGCGACGTGCTCCGACCCCTCGTCGTCGGTGGGCATGAAGGCCCGGCCGCGCACGATCGAGATGCCGGCCGTGGTGAAGTAGAGCGGTGACACGAAGTTCTGCTGAGCCATCGGGCTCGTGATCCCCTCTTCCTCGCCGCCTTCGGTGCGGAAGGTGAGGTTGAGCAGATTGGTGTTGGGGTCCCACGGCGACCGGGATGCGTGCGCCACCGAGAGGACTCCGTCGTGCTCCCGGATCTCGTCGAGCACCTGGTCGAGGAGCTGGAGGTTCTCTTCGGCGGAGCGGCCCGTGGTGTTCGGGGCCTGCATCACCACCACGTTCTCGTACTCGATGCCCGTCTCGACGCGCGTGAGGTTCACCAGGCTGCGCACCATGAGGCCCGCACCGATGAGCAGCGTGAAGGAGAGCGCGAGCTGACTGACCACGAGACCGCGCTGCACGTGCTTCTTCGAGAAGCCGACCACGCCCCGGGCGGAGCCCGCCGCACCGGCGGCGTTGCCCAGGCCGCCGGCGCCCGGGAGCGTCGGCGCCCACGCGAGCAGGAGGGCGATCCCCGCCGCCATCGCGATCGTGAAGAGGAGCACGGGCACGTCGATCCCGATCTCGCCGGTGCGAACGGTGAAGCGGTTGGCGTACTGCACGAGCAGATCGAGCCCGAAGACCGCGATCGCCAGCCCCAGGGCGCCCCCCGCCAGCGAGAGCACCAGGTTCTCCGTGAGGAGCTGCCGGCGGAGTCGGCTCCGACTGGCGCCGAGCGCCGCGCGCACCGCCAGCTCGCGCTCCCGGCGGACGAGCCGCGTGAGCGTGAGGTTGGCGACGTTGGCGCACGCGAGCAGCAGGACGAGGGCGACGGTCCCCATGAGGATCAGGAAGGTCGGACGCGCCTCCCGGGTCAGCTCATCCTGCCAACGGGACGCCGTGATGCCGAGGCCCAGCCGCTCCGGGTAGGCGTCCGGATACTCCTGCTTCATCGACGCGTGCAGCGAGGTGAGCTCGGCGGCGGCGGCCTCGGGGGTCTGGCCGGGCGCCAGCCGCGCGAAGACGTCGGTCATCCGGTGGTTGCGCGCGTCCTCCATGGTGGCGCTGAGGTAGTGGTCGTTCGTGGCGTAGTTGACGAAGAAGTCCTGACGCCGCGTGCCGGTGTAATGCGTGCCGGGCTCGAGGACGCCGACGATGCGGGTCGTCTTCGGCTGCGAGAAGGCGCGGAGGCGCACGGTCGTGCCGAGGACCGACTCGTCCGCGCCGAAGACGCGCGTCCAGTAGTCGTAGGTCAGCACCATGGCCGGCTCCGCACCGTCGGCGTCGTCCTGCGGCCCGAGGACGCGCCCGGCCAGCGGCTGCAGGCCGAGCACGGCGAAGTAGTTCGACGTGACCAGCCCCCCCACGGCACGATGCGGCTCCTGCTCGCCGACCACCGTGAACGTCCAGTCCCCGTACTCGACGAACTCGTCCATCGTCCGGGCGCCCCGGAGGTCCTCGACCTCCAGGAACGAGAAGGAGACGTTGGCGATGCCGGCCGCCTCGGCCGGCTGGCGGACGTACATGATGCGGTCCGCGTCGGGATAGGGGAGCGGAGCGAGCAGAACTCCGTTGACCACGCTGAAGATCGCGGTGTTCATCCCGATCCCCAGCCCCAGGGTCAGGATGAACGCGGTCGTGTACCCGGGCGCGCGCATCAGGCTGCGCACGGCAAGTCGAACGGCTCTCCACATGGTCTCTTCCTCCCCCCCTCGCGGCCATCGCCGGGCCCTCCCGGCGCTCCTACAAGCTCCGGCCCGTGGGCCCCTGCGTCTTGAACGGATCCAACCTACAGCGCGCGGAGTCCCCGCGTCAGCGCCACGGGCACGACCGAGGTGTGGGACTCGCCCACGATCTCCTCGAACGTCGTGGTCTCCACGGGGAAGCCGTCGGCGACCAGACGCTCGCGGAGGGTGCGCGCGTTGGAGATCAGCCGGAAGCGGGCGAGCATGGGGATGTGCTCGGCTTCCTCCAGCCCGCCCGCCCCGAGCCATACCCGCGGAGCTCCTCCGTCGGGAACCGTCGCCGTGCGGTCGAGAAGCTCGGCACCGCCCCACCAGAGTGCGGGGCTCACCGCCAGGTACGCGTCGAAGAGCCCCGGTGCCTCGTGGAGCGCGTGCGTCACGAAGAGGCCACCCATCGAGGAGCCGAAGATCGCCGATCCTTCGGGGGCCACGTCGAAGCGCTCCCGAACGAACGGGACGACCTGCTCCCGGAGGCAGGAGAGGAACGCGTCGGCGCCGCCCATGGCCGGCTCCACGGGCTCGGTGCCCGGCGGGAGCGGGAAGGACGCCTGCATCGCCGCGAAGCCCGGGTCGTCCACGGAGGTGAAGTCGCGGGTGCGCAGCATCGCCTGCCGGCGGCCGTCCTCGGTCGGATACGCCAGGCCGACGACGAGGTACGGGGGAAGCTCTCCGTACAGGCGGTGCATGAGCCGCGTGCACTCCACGGCCATCCCGAAGAAGAGGTTGGCGTCGAGGAGGTAGAGGACCCGTGGCTTCTCGTCGGTCGGGACGAAGGCGGGCTGCGGCGTGGCGATCCGCAGCTCCAGGTCGGCGCCGATCGCTTCGGCGCGCAGCGGGTGGACCTCGGTGTCGGGGATGCAGACGCGTGAGGGGCTCATGGCGGGGGGTGCGGTGCGGAACGGGTCGGAGTGGCAGGGGGAGGATCGGCCTGCGGCGAATCGAGGCCCCCGAACGTGCCACCTCACGTAGCCCGAGGGTCAAGGGGTATCGCTTGGACGCCTCCGCGGAGCCGGGGTAGATTCTCGCGGCTTTCCCCGGAGATCGCGCCATGGACCTGACCGCCGAAGACGACACCCGAGCCTTCCTCGCCCGCCTCGCCTCCGACCCGCGGACGGGGCGGGTCATCGTCCACCTGCGCGGCGGGACGCAGCTCACGGGCACGATCGGCCCGCTCGGGGAGCGCTCCGTGGTCATCAAGGCGCTGAGCGGACGGGAGTTCTACGACGCCTACGTTCGCCTGGAGGCCGTGACGGCCGTCGAGGTCCAGACCCGCTCGTAGCGCGCGGCCCGCGATCCGCCTGCAACCCTTGACCGGGTCGCCTCGTCGAATACTCTGCATGCATATATGCACGAAGTGTATTTAGACGGGACGACACGATGACCGACGGCTCCGGACCGGCGCTGAGCACCCTGGACTACCACGTCCTCACGGCCATGGCCGACGGCCCGCGCTACGGCTACGACATCCGCGACGCGGTCGAGGGGGAGTCCGGCGGGACGCTGAGGCCGCGCGCGGCGTCGCTGTACCGCGTGCTGTCGCGGCTCATGGGCGCGGCGTTCGTCGAGGAGGTCCCACCGCCGGGCGGAGCCGAGCCGCATCCGGGCCGCCCGAGACGGTACTACGGGCTCACCGAGGCCGGCCGGGTTGCGCTGGCCGCCGAGGCCCGCCGGCTGCGCGAAGCCGCGGCGCTCGCGGAAGAGCGGCTGCGCCGGCTCGAGGGGCGTCGGTGAACCGACTCATCGACCTCCTGGTCGGGCTCCTGCCCGCGTCGTTCCGCGCGCGCTTCGGCGACGAGCTGCGCGGCTTCGCCGAAGAGGAGCTCGCGCGGGCCCGTGGACCGATGCACCGCCTGTGGCTGGGCGCGGTGACCGCGGTCGACGTCGTTCTCGCCGCGCTTCGCGAACGCATGGATCCGACCTGGGCGGGCGCCCGGGCCGCACACTCCGGAAGAGAGGGGGACGGGACGATGAGGAAGTGGATTCGGGAGCTGCGGCTCGCCGCGCGCTCGCT
>CALJLC010000498.1 GCA_937982605.1 uncultured Gemmatimonadales bacterium
CGGCGTGGAGCCGTCCGGAGGGCGGGCCTCCTACGTCGCGTCCGACACGGTGGACGGGGCCGGCCGCTTCGTCGTTCCGGGTCTGATCGACGCGCACGTCCACCTCTTCCGCAACGAGCGGGTTGCGCAGCCGACACTCGACCTGCTCCTGGCCAACGGCGTCACGGGCTTCCGCGAGATGGCCTCCGACTGTTGGGATTCGACCGGTGAGGGGGCGTTCTGCACAGACGCGCTTCGCGCTCTGGCGAGGGACGTCGACGCCGGGTCCCGGACTGCGCCCCGGCCGCTCGGGATGGCGAGCGCCCCGATCAACGGCGTCGCTCAGCGGGCGGGTCTCCCCGAGGGTGCCCCGAGCTTCCTCGCTCCGGGCACGGCGGAGGAGGGGCGGGAGCTGGCCGGCTGGATGGTCGATCGCCGGGTGGACCTGGTGAAGGTCTACAACTCCGTGCCGCGGGAGGCGTACTTCGGCCTCCTCGAGGCGGCGTCGGGGCTCGGTCTGGAGGTCTCCGGGCATCTGCCGCTCGGCGTCTCCGTCGTCGAGGCGTCGGAGGCGGGCCACCGCACCATCGAGCACGCTCGGGACCTTCCCGTCGCGTGCGGCGGCTACAGCGGGACGTACCGGACGATCATGTCCCGGGTCGTCGACGAGGAGGACGGGGTATCGGCGCCTTCGGCGGAAGAGCGGATTCGCGAAACGCTGGACGCCTTCGACGAGTCCCGGTGTGCGGAGGTGTTCGAGATCCTGGTGGCCAACGGAACCTATCTCGTGCCGACGCACGGCACGCGGGAGATGGACTATCGGGCCGGAGACCCGGCCTACCGCGCCGACGACCGCATGCGCTACATGCTCGTGCCCATCCGCGAAGGGTGGGAGGCCGACCTGGACCGGACCGCGCGGGCGCCCGCCGAGCTGGTCGAGCTGTACCGGGACTTCTACGAGCTCGGAGTGAGACTCAGCGGGATGGCGCACGCCGCCGGTGTGAAGCTCCTTGCCGGCACCGACGCCAACGACACCATGATCTTCCCGGGCTTCGCGCTGCACGACGAGCTCGTGCGCTTCGCCGCGGCGGGAATCGAGCCGATGGACGTCCTCCGCACCGCCACGACCGAACCGGCCGAGTACCTGGGGCGGGCGGGCGAAGTCGGCACCGTCTCGGTCGGCGCGCGCGCGGACCTCGTGCTCCTGAACGCCGATCCGCTCGCCGACATCGCCAACACGCAGAGGATCGAAGCCGTGGTTCTGGGCGGGGAGGTGTTCGATCGGGCCGCGCTCGACGAGCTGCTCCGGGGGGTCGAGGCGGCGGTGGCGGCGAGCCGGGAGCCCGGGGCGCCTTGAGGCGTACCGGCCGGACGAATCGTGGGAGGCTCGGGCGGGCGGCTTGTCACGGCGCGGGGCCGACCGGCAGAATCCCGACGTCGAAGGGAGACTCGTTCCCGGTGAGGAGTCGGCGTGTTCTGGTTCGCCCGTCGCCGAGCGGAGGCAGCTGAGCGCATCGAAGCGCTCGTCGAGTCCGACCTCGATCGGGCGGTGGAGGAGCTCTCCGCTCGCCGGGGTCGACTCGACCCGGACGACGAAGCACGCCTCGCCGGGCTGGTGAGGTCGCGCCTCCAGGCCCGGGAGCACGTCGAGTACCTGAGCCGGGCGCTCGCGGAGGGAACGATCTCCCCGGCGGCTTCCCTCGAGCTCCTCGAGACGTACCGCGAGGCCGGGTACACCACCGAGGCGCAGTTCGAGATGCTCCGGCGGCACGGGTACGAGGCACACCGGCGTGAGCTCGCGGAGCTCCTCGCCTCGCCCATCGCTTCCTCGGCCGACTACTTCCGGCTGCTCGATACCTACGAGCGGAGTGGCTACCTGAACCGTGCGGAGCTCGCGGAGCTGCGTGACCTGGTCGACCACAAGGTCAACCCGGCGCTGGCGGCGCAGCGGCTCTTCGCCACCGCCCGGACGACGCTGGACCTGGACCTCCAGGAGGAGCTGCTCGAGCGGTACCTCATGGAGTTCGACGGATTTCCCGAGTACGGGGAGGCGGCCAGCCTGTACCTGGCGCTGCGCATCGACCAGCTCTGGAAGCGACTCCCGACGGTCCGCTACGCCCGCGAGGCCGCCGTTGCGGTGCACGACTTCAACGGGCTCCTCGCCGCCTTCCTGCCCTTCACGGGGGACCTCAGCACGGCGGTACCGTTCGACCGGATCGTCCGCGACTTCCTCCAGCTCGCCGGCGACTTCAAGCCCGAGCCCGACGTCGAGGGTCCCATCACCGTGAAGCACCTCCGCCGTCAGGTGGTGGTCGCGATGAAGAAGGACGCGGAGGAAGGGAGCTACGAGTACGAGCGGAACCAGTTCGTCTCGGTCGGAGCGAAGGGGCGTGTTGCCGCGGTGAGGGCCGACCGGGTCTGCGTGATCCACCAGGGCAAGGGGCTGCCGTACTCCCGCAGCTGGCCTCAACCGGAGTTCAAGGGCTCCCACTTCAGCCAGATGCACCCCGACTCCTCGCGGGCCTGCTGGGACCAGGACGAGCTCGGTCTCGTCCGGCATCGCACGCCGAGTCCGGTGTTCGTCCACCAGTATCGAGAGGCCGTGAGGCGGATGGGTGAGCTGCTCGAACAGCATCGAGAGGTGCGCGCCGGTCAACCCGGAGAGCGGCCGTCGCTGCCCGAGCTCGGAGTACCCTGACAACCTGCCACCGAGGAGAGTCGAAACGTGGACGACAGACTGAGGGAAGCGACCGCGGGCGCGGAGGCGTACGAGTCGCTGCACGTGCCCGCGCTTTTCGTGGAATGGTCGCCGCGTGTTCTGGACGCGGCGGGGGTGTCTCTCGGCCACCGGGTCCTCGACGTGGCATGCGGCACCGGCATCCTGGCGCGCACCGCGGCCGATCGCGTCGGACCGTCGGGAAGTGTCGTCGGCGTCGACCCGAACCCGGGCATGCTCACGGTCGCCGGCAGGCTCGACGGTCGGATCGAGTGGCGAGCGGGCACGGCCGAGGAGCTCCCGGTCGAGGACGCTTCGTTCGACCGGGTGGTCTCTCAGTTCGGGATGATGTTCTTCTCCGATCCCGAGCGGGCCGTGGCCGAGATGGTACGTGCGCTCGAACCCGGAGGTCGCTTCGCGATCGCCGTGTGGGACTCGCTCGAGAACACCGAGGCGTATGCAAGGGAGGTGGCGCTCCTGGACCGCATGGCAGGCGCCGCCGCCGCCGACGCCCTGCGCGCCCCGTTCGCGTTGGGAGACGCCCGCGAGGTCGAGAAGCTGATCGAGCGTGCCGCCGGATGCCCGGTGACCACCTCGACGGTCGTCGGCCGCGGGCGATTCCCGAGCCTCCGGTCCATGGTCGAGGCCGACCTGCGGGGCTGGCTTCCCGTGATGGGGGTCGAGCTGGACGACGAGCTCATCCTCTCGATCCTGGCGGCCGCGGAAGAGGAGCTCGCCGACTTCGTGCTCGCCGACGGCCGAACGGACTTCGATTCACCGGCGCACGTCTTCTCGGGCCGGAAGGCCGACTGACCTCTCAGGCGCACACGCATCCCCGGGGGAACATGCTGGAGAACACGGACACTCTGCTGTCGCTTGCCGAGATCGCCGCCGCGTTCGCGGGGTTCGCGGCGCTCGTGAGCGTGATTCGCCGCGGCTCGAACCAGCCGGCCAACGCGGCTCACGATCTGCTCCGACTCCGACTCGTGATCGGTGGCAGCGTGGCGGGCGTCGCTGCGGCACTCGTCCCCGTCGGCCTCATCGGCTACGGCGTGGACCCGAGCGTGAGCTGGCGTATCGCCGCGGTCCTCTTCCTGATCTTCGACAACGGCATCCTGGCCTCCTTCACGGCCGCCTACCGGCCCGTGCGCGGAACGTTCGAGCCCGATCGCCTCGCGGTTGCCATCGTGATGGCCCTCGAAGTGATCGAGCAGCTGAGTCTCGTCATCGTCCTTCTCGGTGTGGCGCCCCGGAACGCGCCGGCGCTCTACGTCACGGCGCTGATCGCGAACATCTGTCAGGCGGGGTTCATCTTCGTCCGCTTCGTCGGCTCGGCGTTCAGCCACGAGCTCGAGGGCTCGGAGTGACGAAGGGAGAACCGGTACGCGGACGAGGAGCGACGCCGGCCTGACTTGCGGATAGGGCGCGCAGGACCGACACTACCTGCCCCCCCACGCAGGAGGCACCATGTCGCGAATCACGCGATGGCGAGCGCTGGGTGTGGCCCTGGTCCATCTGCCGGTCGTCGGAGTCGCCGGAGCGCACGCTCAGGTCTCCGTCGAAGGCGCCTGGACCGTGGCCGAGTGGACGGTCGACGGGACCACCACTTCCGACGTGCAGCCGGGCATCTTCGTCTTCACCTCCACCCACTACTCGTTCTTCTTCGTCAACCAGGCGGAGCCGCGAGCCGTTCCGGCACAGTCCGGGCCCGGCTCGATGACGGACGCCGAGAAGGTGGTCGCGTACGACGAGTTCACCGCCAACGCCGGTCGCTATTCGATCGCCGGCAACACGCTCACCACGACGGCGTACCTGGCGAAGAACCCGGGCTACATGGCCGGCTGGCCGGACAACGACGTGGAGTACACGGTCCGACGCGACGGCGACGCGCTCCACCTCACGTTCGGGAGTGGCAACACCGTCCACCTGATTCGACGCGAGGGTCAGCCGCCCCCCGGCTGAGGCCCGATCCACGTTTGTTCGCCGGCTCCTCCGGCCGCAGAATGCGTCGAAGCGGTTCGTGGCCGGTGTCGTCGGCGAGGAGGCAGCAGGTGGATCAGGATCAGGGGGTCCCGACGCTCATCGATTGGATGGGCGGTCCGGAGCGGATGGAGGAGCTGATCGAGCGGTTCTACCGGGTCGTCGTCGAGGACGATCTGCTCGAGCCGCTCTTCGCGGAGATGGACCCGCAGCACTTCCGGTACGTGGCGATGTTCATCGCCGAGGTCTTCGGCGGTCCGCGGTCGTACACCGAGGTCCGCGGTGGGCACGCGTCGATGATCCGCAAGCACGTGGGCAGGAACATCTCGGAGGCGCAGCGGCAGCGCTGGCTGCACCTCCTCCTGGCCACGGCCGACGAAGTGGGAGTCCCCTCCGACCCGGAGTTCCGGTCCGCGCTGGTTGCGTACCTCGAGTGGGGGTCGCGGCTGGCGGTGATCAACTCCCGGCCGGGCGCCGAGCTCGAGTAGGATCTTCCCATCCCCCCCTGCGCAATCGGAGAGGGAGGCGGGCCGTACGTGCAGGGGTCGGACACCGCTTGACGGGACCTCTCGGCCTCCCGCCCCGGCTCCCGAAGCGGCTGGCGCTGCTCGGGCTCTCCCTCTTCTTCGTGGTGGCGGGCGCGAATCACTTCGTGAATCCGGGCTTCTACCTCTCGATGATCCCGCCCTACCTCCCCGCGCATCGGGAGCTGGTGTGGATCAGCGGAGTGTTCGAGATCGCGGGAGGCGTCGCCGTGCTTCTCCCGGCGGTGCGGAGCGCCGCGGGCTGGGGCCTGATCCTGCTGCTCGTGGCGATCTTCCCGGCCAACCTGCACATGGCCGCCAATCCCGAGCTCTTTCCCGACATCAGCCCGACCGTCCTCTATGCCCGGCTGCCGTTCCAGGCGCTCTTCATCGCCTGGGCCTACGGCGCGACGCGGCCCGATCGGGATCCGGGGAGCGGAGCAGGGGCGTGAAGAGGCGGCCAGCGGACGCCGCGACGAGCGCCGCTGCCGAGGTCGCGCTGCACAGGGCCGATCTCCTCGACCGGCTGGCTGCGGAACGACGGGAGTCCCGGTACCGGGGCACGGCCGCGGTGACGCTCGGGGGGTTCAATATCGCGAGCACCGTGGGCCTGCTCTACCGCAACGGGTCGGACTTCCCCCCGAGCGTCTGGGTTGTGCTCGTCGCGGTCGCGTCGGCGTCGGCCGCGCTGCTGGCGTGGTGGTGGAGGCGATCGCTCCGCCGGTCCGGAGCGCTGAAGGCGGAGCTCGCGCAGCTCGGGGGTGACGAGCCGACGTGAGCGAGACGCGGTACTCGGCCGCGCCTCGGCGGTCGGGGGGCCGGACCCGCGCGCGCGCTCGGAGCCGTCGTGTTCGTGGACAGCGTATATCGTGCGAGCAAGCCCGAGGGGGCTTTCGACGGACGACCTGGCGAGCTCGTCGACGAGAGGGGCCCTCCCGGTTATCCTCGATCGGAGGGCACGAAGCACGGGCCTGACCGAGACCCGGGGGAAGGAGGGCAGGGGTGTGACGTACGAAGGATTCCACCTGGCGCAGGCGAACATCGCACGGGGGCGCGCTCCGCTGAGCGAGCCCGTGATGAAGGGCTTCGTCGAGCAGCTCGACTACATGAACTCGGTCGCGGACCGCTCGCCGGGCTTCGTCTGGCGCCTGCAGACGCCGGAAGGGGACGCGACCGCGGTCCGGGTGCTCGACGACCCGCTCATCATCTTCAACATGTCGGTGTGGGAGTCGGTCGACGCGCTCTACTCGTACGCCTTCGAGTCCGACCACCGGGGTCCGGTCAGGGACCGGCGCCAGTGGTTCACCCGGATGGACCGGGCCCACTCGGTGCTCTGGTGGGTCGAAGTCGGGCACCGGCCGACGATCGAGGAGGGTGTGGAGCGCCTCCGGCTGCTCGACCGCGCGGGACCGTCGCCGGAGGCGTTCACCTTCGCGAAGCTCTTCGACCCGTCTGGCGCGAGGGTGGCGCGGACGTCACGCATGGATCGCGAGTGCGGCGTCTAGCCATGACCCGAAGGTGCTGTGTGACGACGCTGGTCGTCCTCGCGGCGCTGCCGGGGTGCGGACAGGCGCAGGAGGTCGACGCACCCGCGCTGCCGGTCGTCACGATCGACCGACCGACCGTGATCATGTTCTTCACGGATCCGGACTCGGTGTCCGACCCCGATGCACGAATGGGGCTCTACGCGGCCCTCGATCAGCAGCAGACGACGATGGCGGACACCCGGGACGCGCTGAACGCCCTGGGGATGTGGGACGTCACGCAGCCCGGCCGTCGGTTCGTCGTCCGGGACGGCGTCCGGGAAACCCCGTTCACCGCTTCGCCCGACAGCTCGGCGGTGGGCTATCTGCTCACCGCCCCCGGCCGGGAGCATCGCGTGCTCTACCGCGTGCAGTTCACGGACGCGCTGCTCGAGGCGGTGCGGGCGTATCTGGGTGTGAGCGGAGGCTGAAGCGACCGGCCGGGGCTCACGAGATCACGATGACGTCGAGTGCCGAGAGCGTCCAGCCGTTGCCGGCTCGGCCGAGCCTCACCTCGACGATCGTACCGAAGTCGCGCCGTCCGAGCGCCACCTCGACCGTCGCGACGCCGTCGGACGTGAGGCGGACGCGTGAGAGGGTCGCGACCACCGTCGCCTGCTCGGGGTCGCAGTACCTGCCGCCGGGCTCGGCGGAACAGGTGCCCACGACGTGGTCCTTTCCGTGTTGCCCCTCGATCCACGCGGCGGAGTGAGGCGGGGGAGCTTGCCCCTTCTCTTCGGCCGGCGGATCGGTGGCGCGCGCGTCGGGAGCCTGCGTGTTCAGCAGAGCCGTGTACGCGCCGCCGTCGCCTGCTCCCCACGTGCGTCCGATGAGGTAGGGCAACGAATCCACGACGACGTCCAGCACCGCCGCCTCGACCTCGGGTGGGACGGCCGGCGGATCCGGGGCACAGGCGGACGTCAACGCGGCGAGAGCGATCGCCGCAATTCTTCGTCGCATCGGACTCGCACGACGGGGCGAGTTCGTGGGCTTCCAGGGGCGCTGGAGCGACCGCTCGAAACTCACGTCGGGTCCTCGCCGGTCGCTTCCTCGCGCCTTCCCCGTCCCGGGCGACGACTCCACACCCACTCGAACGCGAGCCCCAGGAGGAACATGTTCAGCAGGAACCCGGCCGAGACGAACGCGTAGCGCGGCCAGTACGAGGAGTGGAGCAGCTGACCGCGACGCAGCTCTTCCTCGAGCACGGCCGGATCGGGTGGTAGCCACTGCGCGGGGGCGCTCCACGGCACACTGAGCACGGCTACCGGCACCGACGCGATGAGGAACTCGAGGCACTCCATGCCCAGGCAGGTCCGCGCGGCATTCAGCGGCAACAGGAGGTAGCAGGCACCTGCAGCGGTGAGGAGGAGACCGGTTCGCGATCTCGTGATCGGGCGCTTCATGGCGGGCGGCGGCCACTCACGGCTCGGGACGACGGAGAGACTCGCTCGAACATCCGAAGGTACGGGGCGCGCGCGCCCCGGCTCAACGATCTGCACTCCATCCGCTCGTGCGGCCGGCGGTCGATCGGCGCGGTTGGCTCCGGGGCCCGGAGCGCGCAGCTTCGAAGGAGCGCTCGCGCGAGCGCGACCCCGACGGCCGTCGACCGTGGCGTCAAATCCCACCGTACCATGCGAGAGCTCGTCTACTACATCGCCATCAGCCTGGACGGGTTCATCGCCCGCGAGGACGGCTCCTTCGAGGACTTCCCGTGGGACGACGACTTCGTCCAGGACCTGCTCGAGCGATATCCCGAGACGTTCCCCGCGCCGTTCCACCAGGCGGAGCGGAGCCGGGCCGACAACCGCCGATTCGGCGCCGTGCTGATGGGACGGCACACGTACGAGGTCGGCGTTCGACAGGGACTGACCAGCCCCTACCCCACGCTCGACCAGTACGTCTTCTCCCGAAGCTGGACGGAGAGCCCGGATCCGGCCGTCACGCTGGTCTCCACGGGCGCCGTGGCGTTCGTCTCCGACCTCAAGGAGCAGGACGGTGGGGCGATCTGGATCTGTGGAGGCGGCGCGCTCGCGGCCGACCTCTTCGCGGCGGGACTCGTGGACGAGGTGGTCGTGAAGCTCAACCCTCTGGTGCTCGGCGCAGGGATTCCGCTCTTCGGGCACGTGCTCGAGCCGACCCGACTCGAGCTGCGAGCGCACCACGTCTATGGGGGTGGTCAGGTGCTGCTCCACTACGACGTGTCCGGATAGGCCGTGAGACCCGGTCGGGCCTCCTCCGCGCGGGTCGCGCTCGTGTGGTCATGCCTCATCGCGTCGGGCTCCGCAGCGTGCCACCGGGCCGTATCGCCCGAGCCGCTCCGGCTGGGATCTCCCTACTGGCTCCCTTCGGACACCGGCGAAGCCGCGCTGTCGTCGGCCGTCGAGCGGTTGCGCGCGGCGGTGGCGAGCTCCCTGGCCGACGGAGTGCTCGAGGACGGATTCCCGCGCGACTGCACGGTCCGCGAGCCGGCGGACCGCGGCGGCCCGTTCGTATCGGAGTGCGTGGAAGGCGGTCCCTCGCCGGACGGAATCCTGCTCGACGACGAGGGACGCTTCCTGCAGCTCGTGGCGATCGATTTCACGAGCGCGCGCTTCTTCCCACTCGAGATCTACCTGTTACCCGACGCCGGCATCGCGGACGGCACCACGCCGGAGACTCTCAGGAGCTACCCCTACGTGGCGATCCCCTCGCTGCCGCTCTCGGAGGAGAACGCCCGACCGCTGCTCCGGGCGATCTTGCGCGGCCTGCGCGCGGCCGGAGCCGAGTCGTTGGAGCCGCGCTGACCCGGCTGCGGCCGGCGACTTGTCTCGGCCGGGGCGGGTGGGCACAATCGCGGGTAGCGCGCGGCGCGGCACTCGACGAGGAGAGCACGATGATACGTCTGACGGTCGTCCCGATCATCCTTTTCGCCGTTTCGGCGGCTCCGGTCGGAGCGCAGCTCGCGCCGCCGAACGAGGTCGGCATCGCCTTTTCCCACATCCACCTGAGCGTGGCGGACGTCGAGCTGCACAAGAGGCTCTGGTCCGAGCTGCTGGACGGTCAGGTCGTGGAGCGAGCCGGATACGTGGCGATCAGCGTTCCCGGCACGCTGATCTTCCTGACGGACCGCGCTGCGACTGCTCCGTCCGTCGGGACGGCGGTGAACCACGTCGGCTTCAAGGTGCGGGCGCTCGAGTCCGTGCTCGATGAGTGGAGGGGGCTCGGCTACGAGGTGGACGCGGAGTTCATGGGTGGCGAAGGCCTGCCGCAGGCGTACGTCACGATGCCCAACGGCACGCGCGTCGAGCTGACCGGCGACGATTCGCTCGGGCACCCTTCGGAGATGCACCACGTGCACTTCTACGGCCCCGGTCACGAAGACCTGCTTGCGTGGTACATCGAAGCCCTGGGGGGCACGCGCCGAACGCGTGGCACCATCGAGACCACGATGGACGTACCGGGAGCCAACCTGAGCTTCGCGCCCGCCGACGAGGTGTCGGCGACGGCCGGGACGGCCATCGACCACGTCGGGTTCGAGGTGGAAGACATCCACGCCTTCGCCGAGCGGCTCGAGGCCATGGGGGTGGAGTTCGAGATCGCGCCCTTCCACGTGGAGAGCCTCGACATCTGGGTCGGCTTCTTCGTCGATCCGGCCGGGGCTCGCATCGAGGTATCCGAGGGCCTCGACCGCTTCCGGTCCGACGGGTCGCCGACTCTCCGCTGACATGAGCATCCGGCCACCAGCCGTGCTCGTTCGCGTCGTACGATCCTCGGCGTACGGCCTCGCGCTCGGCGTCGCGGCGGCGTGCGGAGGACCTCCCGATCCCGCGCCGGACGGAGAGGCGGCGACGACCACTCCGAGCGGCGCCGCCGCCGCCCCCGACCCGAGCCGAGCGAACCCGGAGGCCGCCGCATCCGTCCCCGCGGATACACTCGAGCTCACGCTGACCCTGGCGGACCCGGGCTGCGTCCCGGGCGTCTGCGAGTGCCGGGGTACCACGGAGCGCTCGACGGGCCTCTGGCGCGTCGGGCTCGAAGACCGCGAGCTCACCGGGGGTGTGCACTGCGTCGTGGCCGACTTCGACGGGAACGGGCGCGCGGACGTCGCCCTTCTGGGGGGCGAGGGCCTCGTCGCGGTCGTCATGTACGGCACGCGTGGCCCGGACCGCGTCGTGGAGGTCGACGGCGGGGGCATGCCGGAGCTCTACTATCCCCGGGCGACCGAACGGCCCGCCGGCGAGCCGGCCACGGACACACCCGGGCTCTTCGTGCCGAACGTCGGGACGAGCCACGCCGTCTTCCTGTGGAACGGCGAGACCTTCGTGAGGGCGCTCCACGCCCGCTGATGTGCGGGGCTACGCGCCGGCGTGTCCGGCCGTCGTCGTCCGCGCGGCGTCGCTCAGGAGCAGGACGAGCGCCGTCCCGGTCACGACCCCGTACGTGACGCCGATGACCACCCAGCCGGCCGGGGGTGCGGTTGCTCCGCGCAGGAGTCCGCCGGCGATCCAGCCCGCGGCACTGGCCAGGATCCACAGGCTCGCCCTTCGCGCATGGCGGCGCAGCACGACCCACTGGGTTACCCCGAGGGCGAACCCGCCGAGGGCCACCGCCGATCCCCAGTCGAGCGGCTCGATCGCCACGACGAGGCCGGCCACGATCGGCACCGCGGCGACCGTGGCCACGAGCCACAGGACGGCGTGGTCGATCGCTCTCCGCAGGACGAGCCATTGCCCGATGCCGGCCGCCACGGCGCCGCCGGCCACCACGAGCGCGCCGGAGGCGCCACCGGTTCCTCCGTACCCGGCGACGCTGCCCAACGCGCCACCGACCAGCCAGCCCGCCGTGGTGACCGCCACCCACGAGAGCCAGGGCCGATGTCGAATCCCCCTCCCTGCCATTGCCGGGTCGCGCATCGCCGCCTCCGTGTCACGCCTGGTCGGTCCATGATCGCGTCTCGCGAGCGCTCCCGCTCTACGTCGATCTACGTAGATCCGCACGGCGCCGTTTGTCCGGGGCGCGGTGCCACGACAGAATGCGTCGACACCCCCATGGTGGATGGGGCCCAGCCGGGAGCCGCGATGACACGGGAGTGGAAGCCGCTCGGGTACAATTCGGTGTCGCCGTACCTGATCACGAAGAACGCCGAAGCGGTCATCGACTACCTCGGGGAGGTGCTCTCCGGCAGGCTGCTTCGTCGCTACGACATGCCGGACGGCTCGCTCATGCACGCCGAGGTCCGGATCGACGACACCGTGGTCATGATCGGCCAGGCCGGTGGCGACTGGCGTCCGGTGCCGTGCCACCTCCATGTGTACGTTCCCGACGTGGACGCGACCTACGCCCGCGCGCTCGAGCACGGCTGCGTGTCGGTCCAGGCTCCCGAGCGCAAGCGCGACGACCCGGATCGGCGGGGCGGTGTGTTGGGGCCCGGGGGCAACACGTGGTGGTTCGGCACCCAGCTGGCGGGGTGATCGGGCGCGCCTCTCGTGAACCCAGGCACCGGGGCCGAGCTCCGAACCCGACGAGCGTACCTCGCGATCCAGGGCGGCGCGGTCCTCGCGTGGTGGGTCGTGATCGCGCTCTTTCCCGCGGCGCGGCAGCCCTTCCTGCCGCTCCAGGCACCGCCCGGCGTCCTGTACGCCTTCCTCGTGCCGGACTGCGTCGTTCTCGGGGCCGGATCGCTCGCATGCGCGCACCTCTGGCGGGGAGGCGCTCCTCCCCCGGTCCTGTGGGTCGTCGCGGGCGCGCTCTGGTACACGACGGCCTACGTGGTCGCGCTCTGGCTCACGGGTGAGCTCGGCGCGCCCGGTCCGGTGCTCATGATGCTCGCCAGCCTTGGAACCGCGTGGGCCGTGGGTGCGCGGGGGACGAGCCGATGACGCGGCTCTTCCGGGTCGCCCGCCCGGCCCCGACGAGCTGGAACGTCTCCAAGACGCTCCTGCAGACCAGCGTCTTCTCGGCCACGCTCCTCTGGCTCGTCCCGTCGGGCATCTTCCGCCTGGAGGCCGCCTGGCAGCTCCCGCGATTCGACCTGCCGAGCCGGACGGCGATCGGGTGGTCGGTCCTGGTGTGTGCGAGCCTGCTCGGTCTCTGGAGCGGGTGGACGATGGCGACGAGAGGTCTCGGCACTCCGTTCCCGCTCGACACCGCCCGGGAGCTGGTCACGCGTGGGCCGTATCGGTGGGTCCGCAATCCGATGGCGGTGACGGGTCTCACACAGGGACTCGGCGTCGCGCTGATCCTCGGATCGTGGGGCGTCGTGGTGTACGTTCTCGTCGGGGGCGTACTCTGGCACGCGCTGGTTCGGCCCGTCGAGGAGCGCGACCTCCTGGAGCGGTTCGGGGAATCGTACGCTTCGTACCGACGTCGTGTGGGGCTGTGGATTCCTCGGAGACGGTCGACGTGATTCGAGACATCCGCAGGTACCGAAGCGAGGACTGGCCCGCCCTCTGGGCGATCCTCGAGCCGATCTTCCGGGCCGGTGAGACCTACGGTGTGCGCCGGGACGTTTCGGAATCGGAGGCGCGGGATCTGTGGACCGGACCGGGGAAGACGGTCTTCGTGGCCGAGGACCCGGAGAGCGGGGCGGTCCTGGGCTCGTACTATCTCAAGGCGAACGGGGCCGGGCCCGCGTCCCACGTGTGTAACTGCGGCTACGCAGTCTCGGACCGCGCGAGGGGTCGCGGCGTGGCGACCGCCATGTGCGAGCATTCCCAGCGCGAGGGCAGTCGGCTCGGCTATCGATCGATGCAGTTCAACCTGGTCGCCTCGAGCAACGAGGGAGCCGTGCGCCTCTGGCGGAAGCTGGGCTTCGACGTCGTGGGGACGCTGCCCGGCGCGTTCCGCCACCCGACGCTGGGATTCGTCGATGCGTTCGTGATGTTCAAGGATCTGCGGCCCCCGGAGCCCACGTGAACGCCCCGCGCGTCGCGTGCCCCGGGTGTGGTGGGCTGTTTCCGGACGGGGACGGGCCGACCCATCGCTACATGGAGTCGTCGCCGGGGTGCTGGGCCGTGTACGGCGAGGTGCTGGCGCGCGAGTACTCCGACCCGGCGTGCTGGGCGACGCACCGCCTCACGGTCGACGCCTACGCGGTGCAGCACCCCGGGCGTCCGTCGCCGCAGGCGATCGGCTCGGTCTCGATGCATCTCATGTGCATCTGCGCCACGCTCGAGCGCGGGCTCGATCCGGGAGAAGCACCGGCCGCGCTGCGCCTGGTCCCCAAGGAGATGCGGGAGGTGCGCTGGCTGGAGCCGCCCGCCGACCCCATCGAGGTGACGGTCCTGGACGTGCACGCAGCGGCCTCGGCGGCCGGACACGTGGAGGCCGTCCGCGCGTGGGCGACCGCGCTCTGGACCGCCTGGTCGGATCACCACGAGCAGGTGCGTTCCTGGCTCGACGCCTACGCGCTCGAGCCGCGCTACCGCCGTTCCCGCACTCCGTGAAAACGAAGAGGCCGCCCCCGATCGGGGGCGGCCTCCGGTGCCTCTTTCCCTACGGGAGGGAGGTCAGAGGGCGACGACGTTCTCCGCCGCGGGGCCCTTGGCGCCCTGAACGATGTCGAACTCCACGCTCGCTCCCTCGGCGAGGGTCTTGAAGCCCTCGGCCTGGATGGCGCTGTGGTGGACGAAGCAGTCCTTGCTACCGTCCGCCGGCGTGATGAATCCGAAGCCCTTCTGATCGTTGAACCACTTCACGGTTCCCGTAGTACGCATGCGTTGCGCTCCTCGGTGTTGCAGCAAGGGAGTGACGCATCGCGTACTTCCAGTACTGCCTTTGTTCGCGTGGCATCCCCACGCTCGGTGCGGCCACTGTGGCCGCAAACTAAAGGGCGCCGGCCTCCGACCATGAGACCGCCGCCCATATCGTTCATTCTGACGCGCTTCCGCGCTGGATTAATGGTGGTGGCAGCGCGCGTGCGCGTCAACGGTCGGGCGAGCGCGCGTCGCCCGCGCTTGCCAGACGCGACCCTCGCCCGGCATCGTTCCCCCCGCTGCCATCCCGCCGACGCAATGACCGATCCCACCCTCCCGATCCGCGAGAAAGCGGCCTCGTATCCCGAGGTGGCGAAAGGCACCTCGTGCAATCAGAGCTCGTTCAAGGCCGGCAGCGGTACGTTCCTCTTCATCGGGCCCGGCCGGAAGGGCAGGGGCTTCAAGGCAATGTTCAAGCTCCGCGACTCCATGCCGGATGCCGAGGCGCGCGCCGAGTCGGAGCCGACGCGGTTCGAAGTCGGGAAGACCGGCTGGGTCACGGCGCGCTTCACCGCGGACGAACCGCTGGCTCGCGCCGTCTGGGAGCCCTGGCTCGACGAGTCGTACGCGATCACCGCGCGGAAGCGCTAGGCGGGGCCGTGCGGCACGGGTGCTCCGTGCGCCGTCCTCCCGGCGCGACCGTCCTCGGCAGCATGCTCGGCCTCGTCGCGGCCGTCGCACCGGGCCCGGCCACGGCTCAGGCGAACACGATCGGGACGGCGCTCGTGCACCCTCCGGTCGCCGCGCGCTTCGTCTGCTCGGAGCACGCGCTCGGCTCCGAGGATCACGTGCCCGACGCGCTCGGCGCGGATTGCATGGTGGTGCGGCGCGTGGGTGGTCCCGACGGGAACCTGAACTCCTTCTTCTCCGGTGACGGGACCCGGAACGAGGACTGGCACGGCTGGCGCGAGCCCCTTCTCGCGCCCTGTGACGGCGCGGTCGTCATCGTGAGCCTGAACCCGGTCACCGCGGAGCCCGGGAGCTTCGGCGGCGGCCGATCGAGCGCGATCCTGTTCCGGTGTGGTCCGGACGACGATCCGGACCCGATCCAGGTGGCGCTCATCCACGTGCGCGAGGTGACGGTCGAAGAGGGGGATCGCGTACGGGCGGGGGACGTCGTGGCGCGCATCGGAAACAACGGCAACTCGTTCAATCCGCACGTCCACATCGGAGCCTTCCGCGGCGAGCTCTTCTCCGACGACGCGGTCCCTTTGCAGATCCGAATCGACCTCGAGGCGATGGGACGCCTGCGCAGGTAGGGGTATGGCGGACAAGACGCGCGTCGCTCAGAATCCCTGCGCCCGCGCGGCAGGGGGGCGCGGGGTGACCCCACCGGCCAACCCCGGCCCCTGCGGTGCGCCGGGTCGATGGCCCTTCCGTTCGGAGATCGACCATGCGTTACCCACTCAGGTCATCGACCCTGCTCCTGCTGGCGGCACTGGCGGGATGTGCCACCGCGAGCGTCTCGTACAGCGACGTGGCGCCCGGCACCCAGATGGTCTCGGCCGAATCGTCCAAGTTCAACGTCCTCGGCCTCAGCCCGACCCCGATGGAGCGCCTGGTCGAGCTGCGTGACTCCCTCAGAGCTCAGTGCGGCAGCCGGGGCGTGACGGGGATCGTGGCCAAGACGTCCACCGTGTACGCGATCATCGGCGTCGTCGAGAAGACCCAGGTCACGGGCTACTGCACCGGCTCGTAGCTCCGGGCGACGGGCCGGGGTCGAGCGCTACCGGGGACGGCCCAGGAGCGTCCGCTTCTCCTCCTCGGTGAGCCCGACCTCGGCCACCTCGTCGCTCTCTTCGAGCAACTCCCGGTCCTCGGCCTTTCTCGCGAGCGCGAGGGAGGTCGAGGCGGCGATCGCGCCGCCCGCGGTGAAGGGTCCGAGGAGCGCCAGCGTGATCGCGACGATCGGTTCGTTGGCGGTGCCGAGTCCCGCCGCCACCATCGCCGCGGGGATCAGGCTCACGAGCAGCCCGCCGAGCGCGCCCCAGCCGGCGACGGCCGGCATCGACAGCTCGTCGAGTCTTCGGCCCCGCGCTGCGACCCCGAGCACGACCGAGAAGGCCACGCCGCCGACGAGGCCCGGGTAGGCCAGCGCCGCGGGCCAGATGTCCACGGCCGCGCCCACCGGGTTCGGCCAGATGTTGTGGATGAGCTCGATGCCCATCACGGCGGTGAAGAGGGCGACGCCCAAGGTCAGCCCCATTCCGAGGGAGGCGAGCAAGGGTCTCAGCCAGCCGTTAGTGGGTACGACGGGGGGTGG
>CALJLC010000499.1 GCA_937982605.1 uncultured Gemmatimonadales bacterium
CGGTGCACCCGGCTCGACGCGTACGCGAGGTGCTGCCCATCGTTCAGGGTGCCGCGCTCGAGGATGCGCCCGAGCGTCGCCTCGCCGCCCACGCGTCCGGTCTCGTAGTTCTCCATCCAGAGGAGGAAGTCGTCGACGGTCGTGTTCAGCGAGCTCGACGCCAGCGCGGTGAGCTGGTTGATCACCCGCCGGTGACCTCCGCCGTCGGCGGGCGCGTACGACTCGGCGCGTCCGGGCACGATCTCCAGGTAGTCGTCGGAGAAGTGCGTGTGCTCCATGCCGAGCGGCTCGAAGATCCGCCCCTGCGTGTAGTCGCGGAACGTCTCGCCGGACTGAACCTCGATGATGCGGGCCAGCAGGTTGTAGCCGGTGTTGGAGTACGAGTACGCCGTGCCGGGCGCGAAATCGAGCTCCTCCTGCCGGTAGAGCATGCGCAGGATCTTGTCGAAGGAGATGACGTCGGTGTACGTGACCCCGCC
The DNA here is from genome assembly GCA_937982605.1 of uncultured Gemmatimonadales bacterium. Classification (GTDB taxonomy): domain Bacteria; phylum Gemmatimonadota; class Gemmatimonadetes; order Longimicrobiales; family Gaopeijiaceae; genus UBA2589. The sequence continues at coordinate 480 of CALJLC010000499.1, forward strand.
CATCGTCATGGCGTGCGGCCAGTCCCGGATCCCGCTCGTGTGGTGGACCAGATGCCGGGCCGTGATGACGGGTCCGAAGTCGGGCACCTCGGCCACGTAGCCGCGGACGTCCGCGTCGAAGTCGAGCCTCCCTTCGCCCTCGAGCAGCAGCGCGGCCATCGCCCCGAACTGCTTGGAGATCGACGCGATGTCGAAGACGGTCTGCGGCGAGATCGGGATCCCGTGATCCAGGTTGGCCATGCCGTAGCCGGCCCGGTGCACCACCTCTCCCTCGAAGCGTACGCCCACCGCGGCGCCCGGTCCGTCGTCCCGGTCGAGGTCGGCGAAGATCTCGGCGACGCCCGCGTGGATCGGGCCTTCGTCCGCCGGCTCGACGGCCTCGATGCCGCACCCCGCCACGAAAGCCGCGGCCAGGAGCGCGGTCGCCGCCTCCGTGGGGGCGCCCGGCCTCGTGGCACGCCCCCGGTTCCTCTCCCCGCATCGCCGTCGCATCACTGAACCCCTCCTCTCCTCAGAACTCGGCCCGGGTGCTCGTCCATCAGCTCCCGGTCGTCGATGACCAGCGTCCCGTTCACGAACAGATAGTCGACGCCTTCGGCGTAGCGCATCGCCTCGGCGCCGAAGCGGGCCATGTCCCGGAGCTCCTCCGGATCGAAGACGACGAGGTCCGCGACCATGCCCGGCGCCACGATCCCGCGGTCGTGCAGCCCCAGCCGGCGCGCGGCCATGGACGTCATGCGGCGCACCGCGTCCTCGAGGCTCAGCACTCCGTCTTCGCGGACGTACTTGGCGATCACGCGCGGGAAGGCGCCGAACGCGCGCGGGTGCGAGCTGGCCGTCGTCGCGGGATTCACCGGCGAGGCGTCGGTGTCGATCATCACGTACTCGGCCCGCAGCGCCAGGTGCTTCTGCTCCTCGTTCATGCTCTGCGGGTTCACGCTCACGCCGCCGGCCTGGACGAGGTCGAAGAAGGCGCTCCACGGATCGGTGCCGAGCACCTCGGCCGCCTCGGTCACGGAGAGGTTGATGACCCGTGGATCCACGTCGTCCGATGCCGAGACGATCAGGACGTTGTTCCAGTCCATCCCGACGTGACGGTACCAGTTCTCCCAGTCCGACGTCGTCTCGACCTCGCGGCGGAGCTCGGCCCGGAGCGCGGGGTCGCCGAGCGTCTCGAGGAAGGCGTCCGTCCCGGCGGCGTAGTGGCGCGGGTGCAGGAAGGAGCCGAGCCCGATGCCGTTGCGGATGTACGGGTAGATGTCGGCGGTGACGTCCATCCCGGCGGCGCGCGCGGAGTCGATGAGCGCGAGCGCCTCGGCCATGAGCGGCCAGTTCTCCTGACCGGCGGCCTTGAGGTGATAGATGTGGACCGGCACGCCGGCGCCCGCGCCGACCGCGATCGCCTCGCGGATGGCGTCGAGCACCGCGTGGCTCTCGTTGCGCATGTGCGTGAAGTAGACGCCGCCGTACTCGCCGGCCACGCGGGTGAGCTCGATGAGCTCTTCGGTGCTGGCGTACACGGCGGGCGGGTAGATCAGCGACGTCGAGGTGCCGACCGCGCCGTCTTCCATGCCCCGGCGCACGAGCTCCTTCATCTCCTCGAGCTGATCCGGCGTCGGCGCGACGTCCTCGTCGCCGAGCACGACACGGCGCACCTGCGTGAGCCCCACGTCGTGCACGACGTTGATCGGGATGCCGCGGCGCTCGAGGATGTCGAAATACTCGGCGTACGTCGTCCAGCGCAGCTCTTCACCGTCGACGACCGGGCCGTCGGCGTCCGGCCGTCGCGGGGCGGGGGAGCCGCCCTCGCCCGAGAGGTAGGTGGTGATGCCCTGGCGGAGCTTGCTCTCCGCGCTCGGCGGGTCGGTCACCAGGACGAGCGTGGATTGACCCATCATGTCGATGAAACCGGGGGCCACGACGCGGTCCGCCGCGTCGATCGTGCGCCGCGCGGGGCGGCCGGCGAGCGCGCCGACGTCCGCGATCCGGTCTCCGCGGATGCCGACGTCGGCGCGGAACCACGGATTGCCGGCGCCGTCCACGACCCGGGCGTTCGTGATCAGGACGTCGTACGGACCCGCGTCGGCCACCCGGGGCGCGCCCGCCGTGGCCAGGAGGAGGCCCGCGAGGGCGAGGGCGGGGAGCGCGGCCAGCGCCGGGTTGGAGTGCGGACGGGTGCGTCTCATGTCGGTCAGCTCCTCGTCGCGATCTCGCGGATCGCGTGGGCGAACGTGTCCACTTCCTCGAGCGTGCTGAAGACGTTGGGCGTCACCCGGATGCCCTCCCACTCGCCCTCGACGAACCGGGGCCGGACATGGATGGAGTAGCCGGCCTGCAGCCGCTCGGTGAGATCGGCCGCCCCGATGCCGTCGAGGCTCATCGTGGCGAGCGCGCCCGCCTGGCGGTCGTCGTTGGCCGTGCGGAAGCGGATGCCGGGCACGTCGGCGACCTGCTCCATCCAGCGGCGGCGCAGGAAGCGCAGGCGTTCGGCCTTCCGATCCGCGCCGATGCTCTGATGGAAGGTGATCGCCTCGCCGATCGAGTTGGGGATCGCGAGCGGGAACGTCCCGATCTGCTCGAACTTCCGGATGTCGGCGTCCATCGAGGCCGGAGCCGGGGTGAGCGCCCACAGCTCGGGGATGAGCTCACGCCGCACGTAGAGCATGCCGGTGCCGACGGGCGCGGTGAGCCATTTGTGCAGCGAGGTGCCGAAGTAGTCGCAGCCGAGCTCGTCCAGCCGGAAGGGGAAGTGCGCGAAGGAGTGCGCGCCGTCGACGACCGTACGGATCCCGCGCTCCCGGGCCAGCGCACAGATCTCCCGGACGGGGAAGATCTGCCCCGCGGTGAAGGTCACGTGCGACATGTGGATGACGCGCGTGCGCGGCGTGAGGTTGCGGCGGTACAGCTCGACGAGCTCCATGGGGTCGTCGGGCGGGCTCGGCACGGGGAACGTCTTCAGGACGACGCCGTCTCGGCGCTCCCGCTGACGCCAGGTCGTGATCATGCGCGGATAGTCCTGCGTGGTGAGCAGGATCTCGTCTTCGGGCTCGAGCTCCATGCCGAGCTGCACGATCTGGAGCGATTCCGACGTGTTGCGCGTGACCGCGATCTCCTCGGGGTCGGCGCCGGCCATCTCGGCCAGGCGGCCCCGTACGAGCTCCCGGTGCGGCCCGAGCATCTCGTCGACCCAAAGCGACGGGCTCATGTTCGTGATCGTCTGATAGTGCGCCACGGCCTCCTGCACGACGCGCGGCGCCGGGCTCACGCTCCCCGAGTTCAGGTTGATCTCGTTGGGGTCGATCGTGTAGGCCCGCCGGATCTCGAACCAGTAGTCCTCGTCGCGGGCGACCTCGCTCGCGTCGCGCCCTTCCACGCGCAGCGCGGCGGACTGGATGCGCGCGAGCGCGTCGGGGTGCAGGCCGACGAGCCCGACACCGAAGCTGCGGAGGAATCTGCGCCGTTGCATGGGTCGACCCGTTGGGCTGAAGGGAGCGGGGAATCGACGTTATCGGGGCGGGGCTGTCCCCGCGAGGCGAGGCGGCCTCTCCTCCCGAGCCCGTCCAGGCTCCATCGCGGGTCCCGGCCCTCCGCGTGGTTGCCGCACGGGGGAGCCCCCCGCATCCTGACGGCCGAAGTCCGTCACCCCTCGCGATCCCGGCTGCACGCGGAGGCCCCATGAAGCACCCCGCCCGATTGCTCCTCCTGGCGATCACCGGTCTGATCGCCGCGTGCTACAGCGGCGAGGGTGTGCCGACGGATCGCGCGGCCGACGGCGCGATGGCCGCGAAGGGCGGCGACGAGCGTACCGGCGCCTACGATGCGGTGCCGGGGTGGTGGAAGCCGGCTCCGGACCACGACGACACGTGGGGGTGGGGCGAGGTGAGCGCGGTGGCCGTCGACACACCGGACCGGATCCTCGTCGGCATCTGGGGGGACCGGGACGCCGAGGGCCGCGAGCGGCCGGGCAGCTCGAACTACCTCGTGGCGGTGAACCGCGACGGCGACATCATCGAGAACTGGAGCCAGTGGGACTCGCTCTTCAACAAGCCCCACCAGCTCTACATCTCGCCGTACGACCCGGATCGGCACGTCTGGGTGGTCGAGCGCGGCCTCGGGATGCGCGACGTGAACATGCAGATCCTCAAGTTCACGAACGACGGCAGCGAGCTCGTCATGAGGCTCGTCGACCCCGACCACCCACGGACCCGCGCCGAGGCGCGCGCCAACCCCGACCCCGGGCCGTACACCTACGGCGATCCCGCGGTGCTCGCCTTCCTGCCGGACGGGAGCTTCCTGCTCGGCGACGGCTACTGGAACTCGCGGATCGTGAAGTACGACGCCGACGGTAACTACCTGATGGAGTGGGGCGAGCTGGGGAGCGGGCCGGGCCAGTTCGACCTGGTGCACGGCGTCGCGGTGGACCGGAACCGGCGCGTCTACGTCGGAGATCGCACCAACAACCGCATCCAGGTCTTCACCGAGAACGGTGAATTCATCGAGGAGTGGCCCGACGTCTCCGATCCGGTCGGCGTCTTCGTCGACGAGCACGACGCGGTCTGGGTGATCTCGGCTCGGCTGAACCGCATCCTCAAGTACGACACCGACGGCGTGCTCCAGTACTACTGGGGCACGTACGGGGGCACGCGGGGCGGCTTCCCGGGCGGGCTGTCGCGGCCGCACCAGCTCGACGTCGACCAGGAGGGCAACGTCTACATCGCGAGCTGGGACGGAGGGTGGCTCGACAAGTTCGTGCCGAAGCCGGGGGCCGATCCTTCGAAGCTCATCGGGCGGGGGCTGGTGCTCGAGCGGTGAGGGGCGGGCCGCACCGGTAGGTACGCCTGGACACGCCCACCCGCGACCGGGGCGAGGGACACCCGTGTCGTCCTCGGGCCACGACCCCCTTCGGTCGAGGAGGCTATCGGAAGAGGCGGACGCGCACCGGCGAAGTGCTCGACGTCTGCGTGCCGTCGCCGAGCTCGCCGGAGTCGTTCCCGCCCCAGCAGTACGCCTGTCCGTCGGCCGTGACGCCGCACGCGTGCACGTCCGATGTCGTGATCGTCGCGAAGTCGATCCCGCCGACCACGGCGGTCGGCTCGAGGACGTCGTCTTCGGTACCGATTCCGAGGCGGCCGTGGTCGTTGCGACCCCAGCAGTAGGCGGAGCCGCCGGACGCGATGGCGCAGTGATAGAGGACGCCGCCGTCGAGGGCGGTGAAGTCGAGACCGCCCGACACCGCCACGGGTGACACGGAGAAGCGGGTGTCCATGCCGTCGCCGAGGTAGCCGGAGCCCCAGCAGTAGGTGGTGCCGGCGTCGGTGACGGCGCACACGACGTTGGAGCCCACGCTGAGGATCGGCCGGAACGTGTGACCGCCGTCCACGGCGACCGGTGTCTTCTGGCATTCCGTCCCGCCGCACATGTCGGAAGGCGTGGTCCCCAGCGTCCAGCGGCTTCCCCAGCAGTACGCCACACCACCGGTGTCGATGGCGCAGGTGCTGAACGCGTTCGTGGAGAGCGCTTCGACGGTCAGGTCGCCGTGGACCGGGGTCGGCACGGAGGAGAGCGTGTCCGTGTCGTTGCCCAGACGACCGAACGAGCCCTGGCCCCAGCACATCGGGCTGCCGCCGACCGTCATCGCGCAGGCGCCCCAGCCCGACCCGATGTCGACGCTGACGAAGATCGAGTCCGTCAGCGTTCGGCGTGGCTCGGTGACGTCGGCGGGCTTGCCCGACTGACCGATCCCGATCTGCCCGACGTCGCCGTCGCCCCAGCAGTAGATCTCGCCGGAGGTCGTCAGGCCGCAGACGTGATACCCGCCGGTCTCGACGTCCGTCCAGGAGTGACCTCCCGACACGAGCGTCGGGACGAGGCTCGGCTCGTTCGACTTGGTGCCGTTGCCGAGCACGCCCTGTCGCGCGTCGCCCCAGCAGTACATCTCGCCGGTGGTCAGCGTGCCGCAGGTGAACCCGCCGGTCGTCGTGCCGCTGGAGTTCTGCCAGGCGAAGCCCGCCGCGGCGATGTCGGTGAAGCCGACGACCCGCAGCGTCGCCACGCCGCCCACCTCCTCACCGTCGAGCGTGGCGCGGACCTCGGTTGGCTCGCCCACGAGCGTGCCGACGAAGTCCGCTTCGTAGGTGCCTCCTCCGTCGTCCGAGACCGCGCCGAACGAGCCCTCGCTGCTCCCTCCGGCCGTGGCCAGCGCCACGACCGCGCCGCCGCCGGGCACGACGCTTCCCAGCGCGTCCCGCGCCTCGACCGTCACCCGGATCGTGTCGGCCGGCAGGAGCTGCGCGCGCGACAGCGTGACAGTCGACGCGGCGGGATCGACGCGCTGCTCCACGACGACGTCCACCGTGGCTTCGATCCCGTCCGTGGAGGCGCTCACCACGGTGGACCCGTTCCCCGTGGCCGTGACCTCTCCGTCCGACACCGTCGCCACCGTGGGGTCCAGGCTCTGCCAGGCGAGGTCGGGATCGGCCACGGCGGCCCCGGACGAGTCGGTGGCGGTGACGGTCACCCGGGCCGTCTCGTCGAGGGATACGAGGGTGTCGACGGTACCGAGCTCCAGCGCGACGACGGTCTGCCGAACCACGACGCGGACGCTCCCCGTGACCCCCCTCCACGTGGCGCGAATGTCCGCCTCTCCACCGCGGAGCGCGGTCGCCAGGCCGGTCCCGTCCACGGACACGACGCTGGGCGCCGAGCTCGACCAGGCCACGGCCGCGGCGCCGTCGGTGGTCCCGTCGCTCAGGCGCACCACGGCGCTCAGCTGCACGGTGCGGCCGAGCGTACGCAGGGTGTCGATCACCGGCGCGACTTCCACCGCGCTCACGACGGGGCCGGTCGGGGTTCCTTCTCCGCAGGCGACGAACACCGCCAGCGTCGCGAGTGCCCGGATCGTGCCGGCTGTTCGCCTCATCGAACCCTCGGGCTGGCTGTTCGCTTCATCGAACCCCCGGACCTCCGTCCTGCGGCCGCGTCCGCTGCGCGCGGCGAAAGCCGACACTACGGAAGCCGACGCCGGGCCGGCAACCCGAGCCCGGAGGGGCGGGGACCGTTGGCTAGTCGCCTGTTGCGCCGTAAGATGCGCGCAGTGGCGCACGGCGGATCGGCCCGTTCCCGTCCCGTCGATCTCGCGGGCGCCGGCGGAGGACCATGCTGAAGACGCTCGCCCCATCGACGGCCGCGCTCGCGACGATCGCGTTCTTCGCGATCGCCCCGGGGGAGGACCGCGCCGCGCGGGTGGAGGTCGGGCCATACACCCGGGCCGCACCGACGGCCGTGCACGAGCCGCCGCCACCGAGCGCCGCCGCGCTCGCCGACGTCGTCGAGGAGTATTGCGTCCGGTGCCACAACGAGCGCCGGCTCCGCGGCAACCTGAGCCTGGA
>CALJLC010000500.1 GCA_937982605.1 uncultured Gemmatimonadales bacterium
CGCTCGATCGCCTGGTTGAGGTAGAGCCGGTCGACTCCGCCGCCCCAGTTGGCCACGAAGAGGTCCACGTCTCCGTCCCCGTCGACGTCCGCCCCGGCCACGGCCGCCGACGTGTCGGCGTGCGCCGCGAACGCGCCGAGCGTGTCGAGCACGAACCCCGCGCTCCGGGCGAGCCAGAGCCGGTTGTGCTGGTCGGGTGCCGGCGTGCCGGCACCCAGGTAGAGGTCCTCGGCTCCGTCGAGGTCGAAGTCCGCCCAGACGTGGCCCTTCGACGCCGCGCTCGAGAGCGTCGGCCCGGCCGGCGAGGCCCGGACGGTGCCGTCTCCGGCCCCGACGAAGAGGGCGTTGTCGGCGTCGAAGTTGGCCAGGAAGACGTCGAGACGGCCGTCCGCGTCGGCGTCGACCGCCGAGAGGCCGTAGCCGTACGACGTGCTCCGCGCGACGTCCGATGCCGTGTCCGGGCGGAGGACGAGCCCGCCGTGGTTCACCAGCAGCACCGCCGCCTCCCGCGCGTTGGCGATCACCAGCTCGGGCAGCCGGTCGGCGTCGAGGTCCGCCCAGACGCACGCCCGGGCGCTGCCGGTGCCCACCGCCGCAGGGTCGAGGGGGACCGGCTCGAAGCGCCAGTCGCCGAGGTTGCGGAAGAGCCGGTTGGTGTCATCCCGGTAGCCGACGACGAAGACGTCGAGGAGGTCGTCGGCGTCGGCGTCGGCCCAGCACGCCATCGACGCCGAGCGGATCTCGCCGAGCGGCCCCGGATCCGGGCGGACGGTGAGCCCGCCGTCCCTGTTCTCGAACAGCACCGAGCCCGCGCCCAGTCGCCCGACGACGTGCAGGTCGAGGTCCCCGTCGTCGTCGACGTCGACCCAGACGGCCCCTTCCCAGCTCGCGCCCCGGAACGCCACGAAGGGCATCGAGTCGGGCCGAAGCGCACCGGCTTCGTTCCGGTACAGCACGCTCACCTGTGGCGGGCCGCCGTACGCGGGGTGGGTCACGAAGAGGTCCGGATCCCCGTCGTCGTCGACGTCGCCCCACGCCGCACCCCGCGAGACGCCGCGCTGATCGGTGAGGTGGCCCGCCTCGGCGGGGACGAAGAGCGGGACCGGGGCCTCGGGTTCGTCCGGGCCGGCGCATGCCACGGCGGTCAGGACGGCGAGCACGGAAGCAGAGTGGAGTCGAGGGGTCATGGCGGTGGCGGTCGATTGCTTGTTCTCTGCGAACGTGTGCAGTACCTGTGATCCCGAGACGACTCCCGCCCCCCCGCGCCGGAGGACGTCATGACCGCTTCGACCTCACAGAACGCCCGGCCGGGCGCAGCGCTTCCCGCCGTGAGCGCCGCGGCGTTCGCGCTGACGATGATGGTGCTCGCGGCGGGCGAAGGTGGAGTCGATCTCTCGTACGTCGTGCGTGCGCCGCGGGTGACCGCCTGGTGCATCCTCATCGCGGGCCAGGTGAGTCTGTGGGTCCTGGTCGTGCCGACCGCGCTCGAGGTCATCGAGCGACACCGAGACATCCGCAGCGCCCATCCGGGCTTCGTCGGTCAGTTGCTGGTCGGGCTGGTGATCCTCTGCGCGCTCTTCATCGGGGGGCACACGGCGCTGCCCGAGATCGCGGCGGACCCGGTCCTCTGGCATCGGCCCAAGATGATCGGCGTGACCGTCGTGGGGTTCGTCCCGCTCCTCGCCCTCTTCGTCGCCATGCACCTGACCGCGCTGGCCGCCGAGGCCGAGACGACGGAGGATGCGGTGGCCCGGTACGTGGATCTGCGCGAGACGCTGAGGCTCTGCCTCGGCCTCACCGGTCTGATCGTCGCGGCCGCCACGCTGGCCACGGGCGCCCTGCAGGAGACGGTGGCGATGCTGATCGAGACCGAGCCGGAGCGCGTGCGCGCCGCAGCCGCGCTTCCGTCGCCCGGCGAGCGGCACATGTACACGCTGATCTACGGAGGATTCGGGTGCGGCTTCGTGGCGCTCGTGTACCTGCCGGCCCTCGCGCGAATGCGCCGGGCCGGGCGCGTGCTGCGCGACGCGGTGGTCCAGCCGCCCCAGAAGCACGGCGTCGACGAGTGGAGGGCCTGGGCCGAGGCGCGTGCCTCCCTGGGACAGCTCCTCGGGGTCGAGGCCAGACCGCAGGACCTCCTCAAGGACGGCCTGGCGCTCCTCGCTCCCTTCGCCGGCAGCGCGGTGTCTCTGCTCACCCACTTCGGTTAGGGCCGGGCTTCTCAAAACCGCTCCGCCGCCTCCGGCAGCGCCCAGATCGGCCCGTCCAGCCCGACGCGGCCGAAGATCTCGCGCGCCTCGTCGACGGTCCACTTCCGCCAGTCCGGTGCGCGGTGGTTGCCGTACCACGCCCGCGCGAGCGCCCAGACCCGCTCGACGGGCTGCACGTCACCCCGCGGGATCGCGTGCCGGACGCACCAGGCGTCGACGTCGGACTCGGAAGCGAAGAGGAGCATCGTGCTGCAGGTGTAGACGACGTTGTCCCAGGCGCGCCGCATCGGCACGGAGAAGTGCACGACGTGATCGGACGGTGCGATCCGGCCCCCCCCCCCGCGCAGCGTCCCCGTCTACCCGACGGCTCCCATCGCCCTCACAATCTCCACGTCGCCCTCCACGACGGCGGCCACACCGAGCGCGCACCAGGCGCACGGCGCCCACCACGTGGTGTCCGTGCTCCGGACCACGAACGCGGAGGGTGCCGCGGAGAACGGGTGGGCGACCCAGATGTCGGTGCTTCCCGGATGCAGCACGACCCCGTGGGCGTCGTCGAGCGCGCGCAGCGCGGCCTCGACCTCGGGCTCCGAAACGGAGAGCGCCTCGGCCAGATCCGCCGTCGTCGGCGCGACGCCGCGCTCGACGAAGGACTCCATGATGGCGTGGTGAAGACGGGAGGGATCGGGCGTTGCGCTCATCGAGGTTCCAGCGATTGGCCGAGCGACGCGTGCATATTACAACTATCGTCCGTGTTCGCCACCGGACGGGGGCTCAGTTGCCCAGCGCCTCCAGCACGAACTCGCTGAGCACCGCGTCGGCGGGGTCGGCGCCCCGATAGTTGCCGCCGGTCTGGACGACGACGAGCCGCTCAGCCGGGAAGACGGCGATGCTCTGCCCGCCCCAGCCCCGAGCGACGACCGCCGGATAGGTCGCGCCGTCGACGACGAAGTCGAAGAGCCACCACTGGAAGCGTCGAGTCGCCGCAAGCGGCGAACGTGGTGGCGAGCAGCAAGGCGGCGGCGCCGCGCGAGGCCATCCTCGCCGCCCTCCCCTCTTCGTCGTGTCGTGGCCTCCTTTGGAGGATAGGGGAGGGGGGTGGGGTTGCTTACGAGGGGGTGGGGCGCCTTGCTGGGTCGTCCGAGTCCGCATATCCTGCGCCTCGATCGAGTCGCAGGTCATCCGCCCCCCCCGTGCTCTGGGCGACTCGAGGGCGCGTCACACGATCGTGCCGCAGACGAGCACGCGGCGAAGGGCCGCACGAGAGAGGGGGGGACGTGGACGTACGCTTCGCGATCCGCGCACGGCTCGGGTCGAGCTCGGGCGCCAGGACTTCGAGCCCGATCTGGGCGCTCCGCTTGAGGTGGGTGGCGGTCTTCATCGCGCTGGTCCCTGCCGACTCGGTAAGGGCTCAGCTCGACCCCACCGGCGATCCGACCTTCAAGGCCGTCGCGGAGGCGTGCGCACCCGTCCTGCGCTTCGCGGAGGGCGAACAGTACTTCCCTACGATGCCCGCACTCCTGGCCCTCGAGCTGAGTCAGGGACGGGTGGTGGAGGACGCCCTTGCCGAGGCCGCTGAGCGCGGACTTCGCGGCCAGCCCGTGCCGTCCCTCGGCCCGGCCGACCGGGTGCCCTGGGTCCGCCGGTACCAGGGGCTCTCGGACTACTTCGTGGTGACCGGGACGTTCGAGGACGAGGACCGCTTCTATCGGCTCGCGTTCGATCGGCTTGGGGGCGACCCGCCCGCGGAGCCAGGGTGGAGCCATGCGCTCGCGGTGGTCCTGTACGACGTCCGCGAGTTGTCGGACGACACGGTCGAGGCGTTCCTCTCGGACCTGCGCATCGACCCTCAGGCGGAGCGTCGGTATCTCGAGCAGCTCGCCGACTTCGGTGACCGCGGGTACCGGGCGGTCATGATCGACTATTGGCTGTACTACGTGCGCGACACCGGCCTGGAGGGACATCCGCACGACATCGAGCGCGTCACCGTGGTCACGGATGGATCTAGCCAGGTCCTCATCGGGTCGGCGCACTCCAAGAACGAGCCCAACAACGTCGCGGTCGCGGCCACCGAGTCGTGCTGGACGAGCCTGAGCCATCCGACCTTCCTCGTCGAGCTCGGAGGCCACGGATCCGCCCCCGACCTCAACGGCAACGGCGACTTCGCCCTCGGCGAAGATCTCAACTGGCACGCGCAGGACGCGTGGGGCCTCCGCGACGCCCCCGCCCTCACCGGACAGGCCTGGGGCGGTCAGTACCAGCCCTTCATGACCCTCGATCACGACTCCCCGAGCGCCCGCTGCTACGCGCCGCCCAGGGTGGTCGACGCAACCGTCATCGCGCAGATGTGCGGTCAGGCCGAGCCACTCCGCTATGCGCTTGTGCCGGTGTCGGCGGTCGAAGAGATGCTGACCCGGGCCGCCGATCCAGGAGCCGCGACCGACGACGTGCTGATGGCCGCCGACGCGGTCGCCGCCCACTTCGCGCACCTGCTCCCCCCGTCGAACACTCCGGACGAGTACAAGGCCTCGCTGGTCGACGGGATCCGACGGTACGCGGCGCGCATGGACGCGGACGGGAAGCACGGGAAGCTGGCCGTCGAGCTCTTCTCGCCCTGGCTGCACGACGAGTTCAGAGACGGTCCGGACGATCGGCTTCTTCCCTTCCTGCACCGTCGAGCGTGGGCGCTCGGCCTGACCGGGGAGTGGTACCACGAGACGTCCTGGTCGATCGGCGGCACGGTTCTCGTTCCCGTACACGAGGCCGTCCCGATCTCCCTGAACGGGTTCTTCCTCCTTCAGCTCCAGTGGGTGAGGTGGCTTCGGGGCGACGCCGAGAATCCCGCCCCGACCTACGAGAACTCCTGGGCGATCGAGGCGAACTATCGGAGCGCCTACCGAGGTTCGTCGTGGTGGCTCGGAGTGGGCTACATGGACGGACCCGACCCGGTACCGGGCACCGACCGATCACCCCTCTCGGTGCGGGTCGGTGTGTCGTTCCCGCTGTGTCTACCGAGTTGGAACTGCTACGAGGGCCCGATGCCCCTGCGCTTCTCGCCGCACGTCAGATTCCACTTCGTGGGCGCCCCGGAGCTGGGGCTGAGGCTGGACCTGTGGTGAGCGGGTCCGCGACCGCTCGCGACGGCCGCTGCGCCACACCCACCCTCACCTGAAATACCACGCCAACTCGAACCCCGTCCGCCTCAGCAAGCTGTCGAACGACGTCACGTCGGCTCGGACGCCCGCGTGCAGCCGGAGCGCCCGGAGCGGCTTCACCCACGACCGATCCCGAGCGCGCCACGCGAGCAGCGAGAGCCCACCGGAGAGACCGATCGAGGCGCTCGAGGGCTCGGTCGGCGTCTGGAGCCACGTCTTCGACGACCAGCGGGTCGACGCGTACCAGCTGAACGTGTCGGCGTAGTCGGCCTCGTACGTCAGGGCGGCGACGAAGGAGCCCTGGTCGAGGTCGTGGAGCCACTGCCATCCGGCTTCGACGGTCAGATAGCCGTCGACGCGCACGCCCAGGCTCTGGAAGACCGGAAGGACGACGCCTCCGCTCACGGCGTACGTCTCGGCAGGTACCCAGGTGGTCGACCAGGTCCAGAGATCGAGAACGTCGCCGAAGTCCTCGATCGAGTTCACGGTCGGGCGAAAGAGATGAGGGGTGAGGATGTCCGTCGGATCCCCGTTCGCGATCTCGTGCTCCCAGATGCGCTGGCGCTTCTTCTTGATCTCCTTGTCGGAGGCGCTGTGCATATGGCTGTCCCAGAGGCGCATGCGCTCGAGCACCTCGTAGGAGAGCCCGGCGGTGGGGAGCACGACGGGAGTGAGCAGCCCCGAGAGCCGGTCGAAGTCGGCGGTGTCGGCCGCGGTGGCGTGCGGCAGCACGAGCTCGCTAATGGGTGGCGGCCTGGGGAGACGAACAGCGATCGAATCGAGGGCTTCGCCGATATCGTTCGCCGCGCCGCCTTTGATCGCTTCGTCCAGCCGGGCGAGTCGCGAGAGCGCCACGAGGCTGTAGCTGAGGCCCCACGACGACACCGACTTCAACGTCCGGTCGAGGGTCCGTGGCAGCGTCATTTCCAGGCGGTACCGCCCGAACAGACCCGAGCCGTCGGAGCTCAGGATGTCTCGGACGCCCCACGCGGCCCCGACCTGCCAGTTGACGTCGGAGCCCGGGTCGAAACGGCCCACCGGCTGGCGATCCGGTGCGCTTGCGTGCCCTCCGGTCTCGACCAGGACCTGGTTGCTCGACAGCTCCGACGAGAACTCGAAGTAGACGTTGTTGGGAATGCGATCCCCGTGTCCCGCACCGACCAGCAGCTGGAACCGGGGCGCGGCCTCACTCAACGGGACGAAGACGAACACGAACTCGACGTCCTGGGGGTGTCCGGTGACGCCTCGATCGTTGAGGTAGTAGAAGTAATATTCTAAAACCGCCATCCGACGACACGTGCCCGGCCGCTGCCACGCCCGATAGACGGTGTCGGCTTCGGTGCGGTGCCACGCCTGCGGGTCGTTCTTCAGGTACGACCAGTAGCGCCGGATCGGCGCCGGTTCCAGCTCGCTGACCTGGTAGAAGACCACGTGCAGTGGCGGTCGGAAGACCCGTGTGCGCCAGAGCTGGAGGTCCACGTCCCGACCTCGGTAGTCCCCGTACAGCGTAGCCCAGGACAGTCGTCCGGACGGCGTCAACGGTGCCACTTCGTCGGGGTCGTCGAAGTCGAAGCGCCCGTCGTCGTTGTTGTCCTTGCCGTCGAACGCCGTGTGGAACGGCATCGTCGGGAAGTCGGTCTCGGTGTCCCCGAACCGCAGGACCGGCGCGTGATCGCTCACCCACGCCAGTGTGTCGATGACCTGAGGTCCGCACGTCACCGCTTGGGCCGCCGTGGAACGGGCGCACCAGGCGAGCGCCACGAGGCACGCGATCAGGGACCCGCGCACGGTGGTCAGTAGCCGACGGCGTTGGTTCGCAGGTCGCGGTCGAGGACGATCGTGCCGAGCGTATCGTCCCCGTTGAGGAAGAGCCCGAAGGCCACGCGCGGCTCACCCTCGGCGCACCCCTCGTCGGTCAACTGATCCTCGCCGCGAAGCTCGAGTACCTCGTTTCCGAACAGAACCGGAGGGTTTGCTGTTTCGGTGAACCAGGATCGTTCGGGCGTCTGTCGACAGTAGCCGAACGCGAGACTGATCGGCGAGCCGTGATAGAAGTCGCGGTCGCTACGCAACTCCTGCCAGTCGACCGGATAGTAGGCCGTGCCCTCGAACTCGATCATCATCCGCTCCTGAGCGCACCCCGAGGTCGCCAGCAGGACGAACATGGCCAGGGCGAGGCACGCACCGCGTGAACGAGTGGTCATCGGCTCTACCCTCCCTGGAGCGCCTTGAGGAAGTCCAGGTCCCCGCGCAGCACGAACCGGGTCGCCGACGGAACCTTGGAGTCGTCCCCGATCCAGCGCCGTTCGTGCTCGACGCCGAAGCCCACGGTGAAGGTGCGACCGCCTCCCTGCTCGTCGCGGCGGTCCGCCACCTCGAGCGCATCGATCATCAGCCGGAAGTACAGACGATCCTGATCCGAGTCGCTTCGGATCAGGTCGCCGTCGGCCTTGAAACGGACATCACGCTTGTACCCAATCCCGACGCGGAACAGCGGGCTGAGGAAGTCGTTCTCAGTGTGGAGCATCTCGAGCGACCGATCGAAGACGTTCAACTCGAGCCCGACCTCGCCGAACCAAGCCGTTCGGGTGTCGTTGTCCACCAGGTCGATGAGAAGGAGCTGGTCGTCCCCCCGACGGACGATCTCCGCGGTGGTGTTGAGGCGTGTCTGGCCCACCGATCCCGTAAGGCTCACTTCGGCTTTCGTGGCCACTGGACGATTCACTTGCACGCCCAGGGTCCACACGAACGCGTCCTTGAACCGGGCCGAGATCGTGTCCTGCCCCATCGCGAGCGCAGCCGAGTCTGTTTCTAGAAGGGCGATGGCGGGAACGAAACCAATGCGGCCTCGGACGTTGAACTCGGCGATGTTGTCCGCGCTTGAACCAAGGTGTCTCGACTCCCACGCGAGGTAGGCCTGCGGGGTCGGCTGGACCTCAGTGCCGTCTTCGCGGTCGACGTCGAACGCACCGTTATTGGCGTCCAGGGTGTTGAAGATCGCACCGGATACGAGCGCCGAGGAAAACGAGCGCTTTAGTCCCCGGCGCTCCAGGAGCACGTCGATCGAGTTGCCCAGCCGGGCTCCGCTGGCGGTGGCGTCCATGTGATCAGCCCATGCTTGCCCTCCTTTTGCCTCCGCGGCCCCTCGCACCCGCCTCAGCTGTTTGGTAAGCCGCTTGTACTCGTAGCGACGACGGCTCAAGTGCTGGTTGAGCTCGTCATCACTGACCATGACCGATCCGAAGGCGACCGTGCCCTCGAGCAGGTCCTGGTTGTTCAGCTCGATCCGGTCTACAGCCGCCTGCGCCTCGAGGATGCAGGATCGAAGGAGCTCGACCGCGTCCGTCGTGTCTGCGGGTGTTCGAGGGACGTTCCGCATGATGAACGGTCGGCAGTCCGGGCCCACGATCAGAAGGACTTGGCCACGGTCCGTCTGGGCGCTCAGCTCCGCTCCACCCAGCGCGGTCAGCATCAGTGCCCCGAGCAGCAGGCATGCAGCGCGCATCACCCCTCCCATGCCGCGAGCGCGGCGGTCGAAATTCATGTCACCTCGAGGGGGGACCGACGATGCTAGGCCCACAGCCAGCATAGCCGCAAGTCGCCCGCCCCCGCTCTCACCCCGGTATCAACACCACCCACGTCCCCCACTCGTGCCCCCGCTCCGGATCCCTGCGCAGCAGCGGCGAGTGGTATGTCTCCCGGATCCACGTCACCCCCCAGCCACTCGGCCACCGCAGCGTGAGCCCGTACTGATAGCTGTACTCGCCGCGGTTCATCGGCGCGGGCGATCCGTAGAAGTCCTGCGTGACCTCGGACTCCTTGAACTGGCCCTGCATGAGCGCGTTGTAGCCCCAGAGCGTCCCGCCCAGCGTGCCGAAGACGTACGCCTCCATCGGCACCCACCACTTCGGACCCGCGGGCCCGTCGAGGCGCAGCTCCTCGGGGATCCCCTCGAGCTGAATGACGCCGGGCAGGCGCGACGGGATCGGGCTGCGGTGCCACGCCCACCATGGCGAGCGGAGGATACCGAGGCGCAGCCGCGCGCCGGTCGCGGCCATCGTGTAGTAGCCGACCGAGCCCTCGAGAGCGCCGGCCAGGTCCAGCCAGTCGGAGGTGGCGTCGCGCGCCACGTCGACGACGCGTCGCAGATACGTTGCGCGATACGCCGCGGTCGGCTCGCCTCCGTCGGAGATCTGCCAGCCCCAGCCGCCCGGCGTGACGTCGTTCGAGACGTTCTCGTGGATCCACGTCTGGGTCCACTCGCCGATCGGAAGGCCGAGGACGCCGAGCGTGACCTCCGTCGTGAGCGCGTTGGCGCCCCGCACGCTCGAGCGCCGCATCGAGGCGAAGAGCATCGACGCGTAGGGGCGGTCGTCGTAGATGGGGTCGGTGCGCGCCAGGTTGGCGCCGTTCTCCCCCTTGAGCGGCGCGAACGCGGTGTGGCCCCAGAGGAAGGCGCGGTACGGCGTGCCGCCCTCGTCGTGTCGCTCGTGCACGCCGTGGAGGAGGAAGAACTGGTCGAAGACGTCGAGGATGCCGCCGCCGAGCCCGCTGTTCGCGTAGTCGAAGGCGACGCCCATCGTGTAGTCCTTGTCCTCGGCCTTCTCGAGGAAGACGTCCTGCTCGACGAGCACGCTCGTGGGCCACTGCGCCGTGGCGGCCGTCGGAGGTGCGAGCGCGATGCAGACGGCGAAGGCGTGCGCCGCGGCCCTCGACACGAAGGGTGCGGCCTCCGTGCGCCGACGCACGCCGCTCATCGGGGGCTGCACCGATGCAGGGGATCGGGCACCAGCCGCACCCGGCCGTCGTCGCCCCTCCGCTCGGTCCACGCTTCGGCCGCCTCCGGGCTGCGCACGAAGTCGAGCCAGCGCTCGACGTCGTCGCGCCGGCGCGGGAGTCGCTTGTGCACCACGTAGCGCACCTCGCCGTGCGGTCCGAGGATGACCGTCGAGCCGCCGATGGTGGGCACGAGCCTGCCGTCTTCGGTCTCGTGCAGCGCGGTTTGCGTCAGCTCGCCGACGAGGTCGAAGCGGATGCGTCCGTCGGGCGACGCACGCCGGCTCATGCGGATCGACTGCACGACGGGCACGCCGACGCCGTCGCCCGCGGGCTCGAGGGCGAAGTGCCGCTCGAGGCCGGGCGTGGTGGCGAGCCGGCCGAGCGCGTGCCCCTGACGTCGCAGCTCGTCTCGGCTCTCGGGCGTGGCGGGGTCGCCGTCGAACTCGAGGTTCGAGAACGCAAGCGGGGGGTAGCGCTCGACCCGATACGACGGCCCGCTCCACAGCAGCGCGTCCTCGCTCAGGTGCTCGACGCCCGGCGGCACGATACCTCGACGGCGGAATGCCTCCACGAGCGCTTCCCGGTAGCCGTACGGGTCGTCGGGCACGAGGTCCCGGTCGGCGGTGATCATCGCGCGCAGGTACTCGCCGAAGCGGATGTCGACCGGCGGACAGTAGTCGAGCGCGCGGATCATGATCCCGAGGAAGTGTCCGCCGAGCTTGCCCGCCTCGCGCGCGAGCTCGCTGGCGAGCGCCGGCTGGAGCGTGCCCTCCGGCAGCCGTCCCGCGCCTCCGGTGGCGATGCGCACCAGCGGTCGTGTGCGCCGCAGGAAGACCGTCCAGTACGCCTCGAATACCGCCGCCACGAGGATCTGCCCGCGGTCGTGCGGCTCGAGCGGGGCGTCGGGCCCGTAGCGGGTGTCGCTCTCGAGCGCGTCGCGCAGCCCATCCCTTCGCCCTCCGCTCCCGCCGACCTCGCGGGCCAGCTGCCGCAGCAGGGCGGGGGCCTGCCAACCGGTGGCGGGTCCGGCGTCCGCGAAGCCGTCGCCGGCGTCTCCCTGGATCGAGTCGGCGTCCGCGAACGCGGCACGGACCAGATCCTCGTGGTCGAGGCGGCTGAAGTGCGCCATGAGGTCGGCGAACGCCTCGTGGAACGCGCGCACGTCCGGGTTGGTGGCGGCCCGGAAGTGGGCGCGGAGCCCGTCGAGCAGCGCGTGCGTCACCTCGTGCACCACCACGCCGTGCGAGAGCGCGGTGTAGACGTGGATCCCCCGGGGTGGCGCGTACCGCCCCCCCGGCGACGGCTCCCACCCGAAGACGATCTCGCCGGCGTCGGCGTCGTACCATGCGTTGAGCTCGCGGGCGCCGAACGGTCGGATCCGTAGACGGACCGGCTCGTCGGACACCTCGCCGCCGGCGCGGAAGCCCCACGCCACGTCGCGGCCGAGCGCACGCTGGAACGTCGCGTACAGCGACATCGTCACCGCGTAGACCATCTGCTGATGAAAGCGCGGGTCGGCGGTGGACGGCCCGACGCCGGAGCCGAGGAGCACGCCCGTGGCGTCGAGGTCGAGCACCCGCTGGGGCACGCCGAGGTCGTCCCGCGCGTCGATCTCGAGCAGCGCCCCGCGGAAGCCGTCGTCCGTGGGGTGGACCGGCTCGTAGGGCACCTGGAGCGTGCGCACGCCCAGATGGCCGCGGCGGAACGTCGGGTCGAGCGTGTACACGCGCAGCGGACGCGCCGGCGGATCGGAAGGCGACGCGACGTACGCGCGGATGTCGAAGCCGCGCGTGACGAGCGGCCCGAGCTCGAAGAGGCGATCCGGCTCCCCGGCGCCCGCCGACTCCGACCGGGACGCGGAGGCGCCCCGGCGCACGCGCGTGCTCACGCGGGCAGCGCCACGGCGCGTGGCGCCAGCAGCAGCTCGCCTCGCCGCTCGGGCGCGCAGTCGAGCATCGGGTTCTGCTTGCTCCCCGAGCCGAACGCCGCCTGGACCCGCTGGATGAACTGGTCGTTCGTCATCGGAGCCGCGCCGCGCAGGATCCGCGTGGCGCGCAGCGAGAACTGCCCCTGTCCGTTCTTCTCGTACGAGAGCTCGTGCGGCTGACATCCGGCGAAGAGCACCTCGCCCATCTCGCGCACCGAGCGCGTGCCGCGGGAGCGGCCGGCGCCCCGCGTCCGCCGGAACTGGGCGTGCAGCCGCTCGAGCTCCGGCGTGGCGCGGATGAACCGGGCGCGCTCGTCGGCGTCCGGCGTGCCGCCGCCGCCCAGGAGCAGCCGCGTGGCCGTACCCGAGTGACACGAGTCGAAGAAGCAGTAGACCGCCGCGCCGGCGGGTGTGCCGCCGAAGATCTCGGCGAGATCGTCGTCGATGATGAGGCGACCCTCGTGCAGGTCGATCGGACAGAGCGCCTCGTCCCGCGCGTCGTCGCCTTCGTCCCCGTCGAGGTCGCGCACCTGCGTGCCGTGCCCCGCGTACTGGAAGACGAGCACGTCGCCGGGGCCGGAGCCGCGCACCAGCTCTCCGAGCCGGCCGAGGATGGCCGAGCGGGTGGCGTCGTGGTCGAGGAGCATCTCGGTGGAGAAGCCGCGAGCCTGGAGCGTCTCGGCCCAGAGCCGGGCGTCGGCGACGCAACCGGCGAGCGGCTGGCTCCGGTAGGCGTCGATCCCCACGCAGAGGGCATGGCGGCGCCCGAGCGCCGTCACCGCGGGAGGGACGGGCACACCGGGGTCGGGGATCGGTGAGAACGGAGGCAGCGCGGGTGGGGGGAGGTCGGGCAGCGCGTCGGCCGGCACCGCGATCTTCTGGGCGAGCTCGTCCAGCGTCGCGG
>CALJLC010000501.1 GCA_937982605.1 uncultured Gemmatimonadales bacterium
GACGGGTACCTCGACGACGCCGACTGGTCGCTGGCGCGGGTCTTCACGGGCTTCACGCAGGCCGAACCCGTCGAGGGAGGCCCCGCCGGACACGACACCGAAGTGCGCGTCCTCTTCGGGGACGACGCCATCTGGATCGCGGCCCGCATGTGGGACGACCGGCCGGAAGGGATCGACCGTCGGCTCACCCGGCGGGACAACCACGGGAACTACGATCAGTTCAGCGTCCACCTCGACCCCAACCTCGACGGGCTGACCGGATACAACTTCCGCGTGAGCGCCGCCAACGTTCAGGGCGACACCTACTTCTTCAACGACGACGAGATGGACGGCGCCTGGGACGCCGTCTGGTCCTCCGCCACCCGGGTGGACGAGCACGGGTGGACCGCGGAGATGCGTATCCCCCTCTCCCAGATCCGGTACGAGGCGTCGGACGACCCGCAGACGTGGGGGATCAACTTCCACCGCTTCCGCACGGCCTCCAACGAGCGCAGCTACTACTCCCTCATCTCCCGGACGCGGCGCGGGCGGGTGAGCCAGATGGGCCGGATGGAAGGCGTGCGTGTGTCCCGGCCGGCGCGTCGCCTCGAGGTCCTGCCCTACGCCGTGAGCAGCTTCCAGAACGGGCCCGCGGAGCCCGGCGACCCCTTCTTCGACGGGAGCGCCACGAGCGCCCGCGTCGGCGCCGACCTCTCGTACGGGCTGGGCGCCGCCTTCACCCTCGACGCGACGATCAATCCGGACTTCGGCCAGGTCGAGGCCGATCCGGCGGTGATCAATCTCTCTGCCTTCGAGGTGTTCTTCCCCGAGCAGCGTCCCTTCTTCGTCGAGGACGCGCGGGTCTTCGACTTCGGCCTCTCGGGGGGCCGGAACTCGCTCTTCTACAGTCGTCGCATCGGGCGCTCCCCGCAGGGCGACGTGCCGGGTGACCCGGACTTCGACCAGGTCCCGACCAACGCGACGATCCTCGGCGCGGCCAAGCTGGCGGGCCGCACGTCCAGCGGCCTCTCGGTCGGCGCGCTCGGCGCGCTGACGGCCAACGAGACCGGCCGCGGGCTCTTCCCGGACGGCTCGCAGGGCGAGTACCTCGTGGAGCCGCGCACCGGCTACGGTGTCGTGAGCCTCGGACAGGACCTCAATGGCGGACGGACACAGATCCGGGGTCTCGGCTCGTTCATGACCCGGGACCTCCCGGCGGACGGCTCCTTCGACTGGCTCACGTCGAGCGCCTTCAACGCGGGCGTGCGCTTCGAGCAGCAGTTCGACGACCGGAACTGGGCGGTGTGGGGCTTCTTCGCGGGGAGCCACGTCCGGGGCACCGAGGAGGCGATGGTCCGGATCCAGACCGCTTCGAACCACTTCCTGCAGCGTCCCGACGCCACGCGCTTCTCGGTCGACCCGGACGCTCGTTCGCTCAGCGGCCGCGAGTGGCGGGTGCAGCTCGACAAGCGCAACGGTCGGCACTGGACCGGCGGGATCTGGCTGGCGGAGGTCTCGGACGTCTTCGAGATCAACGACGTCGGCTTCTCGACGAACGCCGAGCGGCTCGACGGCGGATTCCGCATCGGCTACCGCGAGATCCAGCCCAACAGCCTCTTCCGCAACTACGACCTCAACCTCAGCTCCTTCCACAACTGGAGCCACGAGGCGCTCGACGACATGTGGTCCGTGGGCTCGTGGCACGACGCCCGCACGAACGGCAACTACTCGCTGCGAGCCAGTGCCCAGCTGCACAACTGGTGGGACGTGCGGACGAACCTCCGCTACAGCCCCCGCACGATGAGCCGCAACGCCACGCGCGGAGGCCCGATGATGGTAGGGCCGGGCTCGTTCTCCTGGAACGTCGACGTGAACACCGACCGCCGGAGCCCCTTCAACGTCGGCGTGAACTACGACCGCAGCCGCGATGAGATCGGCGGCGGCGGCAGCGACCGCGAGCGGGTCGACTTAAACGGCCGGCCAAGCGACGGTCTCTCGATCTCCTTCACGCCGGAGTGGAAGCAGTCCCTCTCCAGCGACCAGTACGTGACCGCGACGTCGACGCTGCCCTACGCACCGACGTACGGCTCGCGGTACTTCTTCGCCGACCTGGACCGCACCACGGTGTCGATGGAGACGCGCGTCGACTGGACCTTCAGTCCCACGCTCTCCCTGCAGCTCTTCGCGCAGCCGCTCCTCTCCTCGGGGGACTACCTGCGCTACAAGCAGCTCGCCGAGTCGAAGTCGTTCGACTTCCAGGACTTCGACGCGGGCACCGCGGTCGATCAGGGCGGT
Organism: uncultured Gemmatimonadales bacterium; assembly: GCA_937982605.1. GTDB lineage: Bacteria > Gemmatimonadota > Gemmatimonadetes > Longimicrobiales > Gaopeijiaceae > UBA2589. Next base: position 2,275 of record CALJLC010000501.1, read on the forward strand.
ACGGTGACCTGCTCCGGCGGCTCGATCTGCGAGCTCGACGGAGACCAGCACGTCGATCTCGACGACGACGGGACGGTCGACTGGTCGTTCTCGGACCGCGACTTCAACGTGCGCTCGCTCGTGGGCAACGCCGTGGTCCGGTGGGAGTACCGGCCGGGCTCCACGATCTTCTTCGTCTGGCAGCGCAACCAGTACCTCCGGGCGAACCGTGGCGACTTCGACTTCTCGCGTGACGCCCAGGCGCTCTTCGGCCTCCCGTCGGAGAACCGGTTCATCGTCAAGGTGAACTACTGGCTGGGGCTGTAGCCCGGCCTTGAAGCGGTCCGCCTGCCTTCTCGTCGCGATCGCCGGCGCGACGGCGGCGGACCTCAGCGGGCAGGTGGAGGTCGCGGAGGCGAGCGTCGCCGAGCTGCAGGAGGCGATGACCGCGGGCGCGGTGACGTCCGTGGATCTGACCCGCGCCTACCTGCTCCGCATCGTCGCGTACGACCGCGCCGGGCCGTCGCTGAACTCGGTCGTCACGATCAACCCTCGCGCGCTCGAGGAGGCCGCGGCGTCCGATCGGGAGCGTGCGGCCACCGGCCCACGCGGGCCCCTCCACGGCATCCCCGTGGTGGTCAAGGACAACATCGATGTCGTCGGCCTCCCCACCACCGCGGGCACGCTCGCCCTGATGGGCAACGTCCCCACCCGGGACGCCGAGGTGGTGCGCCGTCTCCGCGCGGCGGGCGCGGTCATTCTGGCCAAGACCAACATGCACGAGCTCGCCTCGGGAGCCACGACGGTGTCGTCCGTGGCGGGCCAGACGCTGAATCCTTACGACCCGAGCCGGACGCCCGGAGGCTCGAGCGGGGGTACGGCGACGGCCGTCTCGGCGAGCTTCGGCGCCGTCGGATGGGGCACGGACACCTGCGGGTCGATCCGGACGCCCGCGGCCCACACGGCGCTCTTCGGCCTCCGGCCGACGCTCGGCCGCACGCCGACGTCCGGTGTCGTGCCGCTCGCGCGCTCGCACGACGTGGTGGCCCCGATCGCGCGGACGGTGCCGGACCTCGCCGTCGCGCTCCAGGCGACCCTCGATCCGTGGCCCGGCGCGACCGGTCAGGAAGGCTTCTCGTTCGTGGGCGCCCTCGCGGGGGCGTCGCTCGACGGACTCCGGGTGGGGGTGCTCGACGAGTACTTCGTCGAGTCGGAGGAGGATGTGGCGTCCCAGTGGATCATGGAGCGGGCGCTCGACCGGATGCTCCGAGCCGGTGAGGGGGTCACGACGCTCGACGTGAACGCGATGCTGGGTTCCGACCCGGTCCCGTCCGAGCGGAACGGCGAGGGGGAGCCCGCCCGCCTGACGCGCGCGGGCATCGGCCTCATGGCCGCGCTCGGTGCGGACACGGTCACCGTGGCGGTGCCCGGGCTCGACGCGCTCGTCGGCGGCTCGTCGCTCATCGAGTGGGAGTTCCGCGGAGACTTCAACGACTACCTCGCGACCTCCCCCCGCGCACCCGTGCGCTCCCTGGCCGAGCTGCTCGCCGACGACCTGCTCCACGAGTCGCTCCGGGAGCGCGTTCGGGCGCGCGAGCTCATGGACGGTGTCGATCCCACCGGGTACGAGGAGGCCCGCGCGAGGCGGACGGATCTCCGGGCGGCCCTCGATTCCCTCTTCGACGCGGCCGAGCTCGACGTCCTGGTCTACCCCTCCGTGCGGCGCCTTCCGGCGCAGATCGGGGAGATCCAGCGGGGCTCGACGTGCGGGCTGAGCTCGGGCAGCGGCTGGCCCGCCATCAACGTTCCGGTCGGGATCTCCGAGGAGGGGCTCCCGGTGGGGATGGAGGTGCTGGGCCGGGAGGGTAGCGACGAGCTGCTCGTGGGCGTGGCCTACGCGCTCGAGCGAGCCTTCGGCGCCCGGGTCGCCCCCTGGAGCACGCCTCCGCTGCAGGGCGATGCCATGCCCGGCCCGCGCGTCGTCGACGCCCTGCCCACGGGCGAGGCGGACGGCGTCGTCTCGGTGGTCGGGGACCTCGTGCTGAGCCCGGCGCTCAACCGCCTGTCGTACGACCTCCGCGTCGATGGCCCGCAGGCGCACGAGATCATCGAGGTGACGCTGCGCGTGGCGATGCCCGCCGCGAGCGCCGAGGTGGTCCACCTGCTCGACGAGCTGGGCGAGCCCCTCCTGAGCGGGACGGTGACGCTGACGCCCGCGCTGCGGAGATGGCTCGACGAGGGCGCGCTGACCCTGCACGTGTCGACGATCGAGCACCCCAACGGCTTCCACGTCGCCGCGCTCAGGCTCCGCTGAGCGTGCAGGGTCGGAAGGACGCGCCGCACCGCGACGGCCGGACTGGCTGGTCGTCCGGGCGCGCCGCATTCTGTCGGCTGAGCACGAGGACTCCCACCCAGCGCCGAGGATGCGAATGAGCGTCGTGCGCACCCTCCTGCCGGTCGTCCTGGGCGCGCTGTCGGCGGCCTCGCCCGCGGCCGCGCAGGTCGAAGTGGTCGAGCGATCCATCGTAGAGCTGCAGGAAGCGATGGCGTCCGGGCGGGCCACGTCGGTGCAGATCACGCGGGCCTACCTCGACCGCATCGAGGCGTACGACCGCCGCGGCCCCGCCCTCAACGCCATGGTCTGGCTGAGCCCGACCGCGCTGGAGGAGGCCGCCGCGCTCGACCGGGAGCGGACGCAGCGCGGTCCACGCGGGCCGATCCACGGCATCCCGGTGATCCTGAAGGACAACTACGACACCCACGATCTGCCCACCACCGCCGGCACGCTGGCGCTGGCCGGGCACATCGCCCCGGACGACGCCTTCCAGGTGACCCGACTCCGCGCGGCCGGGGCCGTGATTCTGGGCAAGGCGAACATGCACGAGCTGGCCTCCGGGATCACGACGATCTCCTCGATGGGCGGTCAGACGCTCAATCCCTACGACCTGGCGCGGAACCCCGGCGGCTCGAGCGGGGGCACCGGCGCGGCGGTGGCGGCGAGCTTCGCCGCGGTCGGATGGGGAAGCGACACCTGCGGCTCGATCCGGATTCCGGCGGCGCAGAACGACCTCGTCGGGCTCCGTCCCACGAAGGGGCTCTCCAGCATCGACGGGATCATCCCGCTCTCGCACACGCAGGACGTCGGCGGTCCGCTCGCGCGTACCATGCGCGACCTGGCGATCGCGCTGGACGCGACCGTCGGTCCGGATCCTGCGGATCCGGCGACCTCGATCCTCGAAGGCCGCGATCTTCCGCGGTTCGTCGACGCGCTCGACGCGGAGGCTCTCCGAGGGGCGCGGGTCGGCATCCTCGAGGCGTACTTCGGCTCCGCTCCGGAAGAGGCGGCGGCGGAGGAGATCGTGCGGACGGCGGTGGCCCGAATGGTGGAGCTCGGCGCCGACACCGTGACCGTCGACGTCCCGGGTCTCGACACGCTGGTGTCCGGATCCGGCCTCATCGGGCACGAGTTCAAGTGGGACCTGATGGACTATCTCGCGGCATCGCCCGGGGCCCCCGTGGCATCGCTGTCGGAGATCCTCGAGCTCGGACTGGTGCACGAGGCGCTCGTCCCGCGCATGCGAGTGCGCGACGCACCGGAGACGCGCGACTCCGAGGAGTACCGCGAGGCGTTCGCGCGGCGTGCTCCACTGCGCGCCGCCGTCGAAGGCGCCCTGAACCGGCACTCCCTCGACGCGCTCGTCTTCCCCACCGTGCGCACCGTCCCGGCGGTGATCGGGGACCCGCAGCGCGGCTCGAGCTGCAGCCTCAGCGCCAACACCGGCCTGCCCGCGCTCAGCGTGCCCGCCGGCTTCACCGACGAGGGCCTCCCGATCGGCATGGAGCTCGTCGGCCGGACGCTCGACGACTGGCGACTCGTGGCCCTCGGCTACGCCTTCGAGCAGGGAACCGATCACCGGCGGGCACCGTGGAGCACACCGGCGCTCGTCGACGGGGGAGCGCCCGGGCCGTTCGCCGTCACGCTTCGCGGCGAGACGGCTTCGATCGGCCTCCGGGGGACCGCCACGTGGGACCCGACGCGCCGCGAGCTCACCTTCGACTTCGGCGCGACCGGCGTCGAGGCCGGGGACGTGCTGGCGCTCGTGCTCCGCTGGCGAGACGCCGACGAGGGATGGCAGGTGTCCCATCGCCTCGGAGGGCCCGGCGCGTCGTCGGCGAGCGGGACCGCGAGACTCTCGGCGACTCAGGCCGAGCGGCTCGAGCAGGGCGCGACGGAGCTCGCGCTCGTGACGCGCGGCGTGGACGGCGTGGCGGGCGCGGCGACGCTGGTCGTGGGCGCGGCCCGGTGACGCGACGCGCCGTCCTGGCTCTGGCGCTCGGCCTCCTGTCGTGCGGCGCGCCGCCGGCGCGAGCGCTCGACGAGCTGGCCGTCGTGGACAGCCTCTACGTCGAGCCAGGCACCGGAATTCCCTATACGGGCCGCGTGATTCGCCACTTCGAGGGCGACCCCGAGCGGGTGCAGATCGACGGGTCGCTCCGCGACGGCACCTGGGACGGCGAGCTGATCGTGTATCATCCCAACGGACGAGTCCGCTACATGGGGAGCTTCGACAACGGAGACCGGTGCGGTGCCTGGGTGGAGAACGCCGACTCGTTCCCCCTGGACAACGTCTACGAGGAGCTCGTCCGGGAGGTCGAGAGCATGGGACTCTACCCGCCCTGCGGGGGCGGCTGAAAGGAAGAAAGGATGGATGTCTGGGAGATCGTCACACTGGCGGTGATCACCGTCGGCTTCTTCTGGCTGATCATGTACGCGGCCCGCTACGCTCGCTCGAAGGACGAGGAGACGCGTTGACCGGCCTTCCGTGCCAGCGGGCGGCGTTCAGCCTTCCCCCGGAGTACCACTACTTCAACTGCGCGTACATGGGCCCGCTCCCCCGGGCCTCCGAGGAAGCCGGCGTGGCCGCGATCCGGCGCAAGCGCATGCCGACCGACATCGTGCCGCCGGACTCGTTCTGGGCCACGGACCAGCTCCGGGCGCTTTTCGCCCGGCTGGTCGGCGCGCCGGATCCGGCGCGCGTCGCCATCCAGCCGGGGGTCTCGTACGGCGTCGCGACAGCGGCCCGCAATCTGCCGGTATCCGCGCGTCAGAACGTCGTGCTCACGCACGAGCAGTTCCCCGGCAACGTGTATTCCTGGCGTCGACTCGCCGCGGAGTCGGGCGCCGAGCTCCGCGTCGTCGATCCCGGCGACGGGCCCGGACGGGGTCGGCGGTGGAACGAGCGGCTGCTCGAGGCAATCGATCCGGGTACCGCCGTCGTCGCCATGCCGCAGGTGCACTGGACGGACGGCACGCGCTTCGATCTCGAGGCGGTCGGGGCTCGCTGCCGGGACGTGGGCGCCGCGCTCATCGTCGACGCGACCCAATCCGTCGGAGCGCTCCCGTTCGACGTCGCGGCCGTACAGCCAGACGCCCTGATCTGCGCCACGTACAAGTGGCTCCTGGGCCCGTACACGATGTCCCTGGCATGGTTCGGCCCCCGCTTCGACGACGGCGTGCCGCTCGAGGAAACGTGGATCGCGAGGGAGCGCAGCAGGGACTTCCAGCACCTCGTCGACTACCAGGACGCCTACCTGCCGGGCGCGGTCCGCTACGACGCGGCGGAGCGCTCGAACTTCTTCCTGGCGCCGATCGCGCAGGCATCTCTCGAGCTCCTCCTCGAATGGACGCCCGAGGCGATCCAGGGCTACTGTCGCGGACTCACCGCGGAGATGCTCGGCGGTCTGGCGGAGCTGGGCTACTCCGTGGAGGACGAGGCGTGGCGGGGCCATCACCTCTTCGGCCTCCGGATGCCGCCCTCGGTCGAGCTCGCCCCGCTCCGCGATCGCCTCGCCGAGCGCAACGTGCACGTCTCCCTGCGCGGCACGGCGCTGCGGCTGTCGCCCAACGTCTACAACGACGACGCCGACGTCGCGGTGCTCGACGAGGTGCTGCGGGAGGCCGCGCAGGCGCCGTAGGCCCCGCGGGTGGCGCCGAAGCTACCGGCGCCCCTGGACCCCGAAGACGATCTCGGCCACGTCACCCACGCCGATGACGTGGACCTCGAACCATCACTGCCGCACCTCGAGCGCGAACATGGAGGGCGCGTTGCTCGGATAGGAGTCCGTGACGAGCGGCTCCATGGCGATGATGTCGACGATGCGGTACGACGGGTTCATGTACGCGATGTCGAGCGGCACGTACGTGTTGGCCATCCAGAAGGCGCGCGGCTGGTTGTCCTGGAAGACGAAGAGCATGCCGGTTCCGTCCGGCACGTCGTCCCGGTACATGAGCCCCTCGGCCCGTTCGTCGGCCGTCGCGGCGACCTCCGCCAGCACCGTGTCGGCGCCGAAGATCACCCAGGCGTAACCGGCCGGGGGCGACGGCGCGACTCCGGGATTCCCCCCGGTCTCGGCCGCGGCCCGGTCCGCGTCCCCCCCGCTGGCGGGAACCGCGTCCGCCGCCGTGCACGAGGCCACCGCCACGGAGAGAGCCAGAAGGCCAAAAACGGCGCGGTGATTGGCCCTTCGCCCCTTGTGAACGAATTCACGAACTCCCATCGGAAGGCTCCCCTTCATTCCCCGTGCACTGTACCTTTTCCAGCCGTACGGTCCCGGAAGACGTCGTCAAAGTATCCGTACAGGCAGCATCCGACAGAAGACCCTCCGTACGTTCCCCCATCCGCGCGAGCCACCATGATCGACGCTACACTTCTCGAGATCCTCGTGTGCCCCGAGACGAAGCAGTCGCTCCGGGTCGCGGACGATGCGGTCCTGGCTCGCGTCAACGACGCCATCGGCGCGGGCTCGGTCAAGAACCGGGGCGGCGCCTCGGTCTCCGACCGCGTCGAGGCGGGGCTGGTGCGCGAGGACGGGACGGTGTTGTATCCCGTGCGCGACGGAATCCCGATCATGCTGATCGACGAGTCGATCTCCATTCCCCAGCACGCATGACATCACGACTGACCGCCCTCCGACGGCTCTCCCTGCCCCTGATGGTGGTGGGGGCCGCCGCCTGCGACGCGACCCCTCCTCCGGTGGGGATGGAGCGCGGCGCGGAGCTCTACGAGACCTGCGTCCCGTGCCACGGCCCGAACGGGGCCGGGAAGCCCGAAGTCGAGGCCCCGTCGATCGCGGGTCTGCCTCAGTGGTACGTGCAGGAGCAGCTGAGCGGCTTCCAGAACGGGTACCGCGGCGACCACGCGGCGGACCTGCCCGGCCTGCGCATGCGGCCGATGGCGCTGTCGCTCACGCGGGAAGGGGACATCGAGTCGGTGGCGCAGTACGTGGCGCAGCTCACGCCGGTCTATCCGGCCAGCACGCTGCACGGCAACGCCGGCGCCGGGGCCGCGTCGTATCAGGTGTGCGTGGCGTGCCACGGGGAGAACGGCCTCGGCAATCCCGACCTGCACGCGCCGCCCATCGTCCAGCTCAACGACTGGTACCTCGTCAACCAGCTCCGGAACTTCCGGAGCGGCGTGCGCGGGGCCAAGGCGGGCGACGTGTGGGGCGCCACGATGCGCGCCAACGCCCTCGCCCTCAGCGACAAGGCGATGGAAGACGTCATCGCCTACGTCCAGACGCTCCGCTAGGGGGACCCGCAATGGCTGATCACGCAATGACCGAGGCGACCCCCGGCGGCGTTCCCGCCCTGCCGCCGGACGAGGAGAACGAGGCGCTCATCGACGCGCGCAAGACCTTCGTCATCACGGCGATCTCGGCGCTGCTCTTCTGCGGCGCGGCGCTCGCCATCATTCTCGGCCTGGGGATGTAGCCGATGCCCTTCGATCTCATACAGGGCTCCACGTTCGCGGGTGACATCGACGGCGTCATCTGGCTCGTGGCGGTCCTCACCGGCTTCTGGTTCCTGGCCGCGGAAGGAATCTTCTTCTGGCTGATCTGGCGTTTCCGCGCCAAGCCGGGCCAGAAGTCGCAGTACCTGGTCGGCAAGGAGAAGCACGTCAAGCGCTGGATCACGATCCCGCACGCGCTGGTGCTCGTCTGCGACGTCTTCATCATCATCGGCGCCGTTCGGGTCTGGTACGACGTCAAGCAGCGCCTGCCCGAAGCCGACTCGACGATCCGCATCATCGGCCAGCAGTGGGCGTGGACGTTCCAGCACCCGGGCGCCGACAACGAGCTCGACACCGCCGACGACATCTTCACCGTCGAAGACCTCCACATCGAGGTCGAGAAGACGTACCACTTCCGGCTCGAGTCCCGGGACGTCCTGCACAACTTCTCCGTACCGATCTTCCGCCTGAAGCAGGACGCCGTGCCCGGCCGGTCGATCACCGGCTGGTTCCACGCGACCCAGGCGGGCGAGTACGACATCCAGTGCGCCGAGATCTGCGGCATCGGGCACGGCATCATGGCGGCCCGCATCCACATCGAGGACGCGACGACACACGCGGCGTGGATTTCGTCTGCCTCGGCAGCGACCACTCCGTAGGGGACGAAAGAGATGGCAGACACCGTAATCGACGTCCATCACCACGGGGCGGCCGGGCACGACGACCACCATCACGATCAGCACTGGATCGTGAAGTACCTCTGGTCGACGGACCACAAGATCATCGCCATGCAGTACATGTTCACGGGCATGGCGATGGGCGTGATCGGCGGCTTCATGGCGTACGTCTTCCGCATGCAGCTCGCCTTTCCGGGCATCTCGGTGCCGGGCTTCGGCCAGGTCTCGCCCGGCGAGTACAACGCGCTGATCACGAACCACGGTTCGATCATGATCTTCTGGCTGGCGATGCCGGTGCTCATCGCCGCCTTCGGGAACTACCTGATCCCGCTCATGATCGGCGCGGACGACATGGTCTTCCCGCGCATCAACCGCCTCTCGTTCCAGATCTTCTTCATCAGCGTCGTCGTCCTGCTCGCGTCGCTCTTCGTCGAGGGCGGGGGCTTCGGTGGTGCGTGGACGTCGTACCCGCCACTCTCCGCCGAGTCGACGTACAACCTGACGACGCTGGGCTCGACGCTCTGGCTCACGGCGGTGGCGCTCGAGTTCGTCGCCTTCCTGCTGGGCGGGATCAACTTCATCACCACGCTGATGAACTCGCGGGCGCCGGGCATGCGCGCCTACGACATCCCCATGGTGTGCTGGATGATCGTGATCGCGAGCATCCTCTTCATGCTCTCGGTCGGCCCGCTCATCGCCGGCGCCGTGATGCTGCTCTTCGACCAGGTCCTCAACACGGGCTTCTACGATCCTGCCCGCGGCGGTGACCCGATTCTCTGGCAGCACCTCTTCTGGTTCTTCGGGCACCCCGAGGTCTACGTGGTGCTCCTGCCCGCTATCGGGATCACGGTGGACGTGATCGCCACCTTCGCCCGCAAGAAGCTCTTCGGGTACAAGATGGTCCTCTACACGGCGGTCGCGACCGGCGTGCTGAGCTTCTTCGTGTGGGCGCACCACCAGTTCATCGCGGGGATCGACCCGCGCATGGCGAACGTCTTCACCGTCACGACGCTCCTCATCTCGGTGCCGATCGCGGAGATGTGCTTCGTGATCATCGCCACGCTCTACGGCGGGTCGATCACGCTCACGACGCCGATGCTGTGGGCGCTCGCCTTCATGGCCGAGTTCCTGATCGGGGGCGTCACGGGGATCTTCCTGGGCGCGAGCGGCGCGGACATCTACTTCCACGACACGTACTTCGTGCTCGCGCACTTCCACTACACGTTCTTCCCGATCGCGATCATCGGGACGTTCTGCGGCTTCACGTACTGGTTCCCGAAGATGTTCGGGCGGATGATGAACGAGACCCTGGGCAAGATCCACTTCTGGGGCACGATCATCCCGTTCAACTTCATCTTCATCCCGCTCTTCGTGCTGGGGATGGGCGGACAGCACCGCCGGATCTACAACTTCCAGCACTTCCCCGAGCTGGCCACCGACCAGATGTACTCCCTGCGCCAGGTGGCCACGATCGCGCTGCTGGTCATGATCGCCTTCCAGGCCGTCTTCGTCTTCAACGTGGTCTACAGCTGGCTGAAGGGTCCCAAGGCGGGGAAGAACCCCTGGAAGGCGAACACGCTCGAGTGGACGACGGAGTCGCCGCCGCCGCACGGCAACTGGCCGCCGGCGGAGCTCCCGAACGTGTACCGGGGCCCCTACGAGTACGGGCACCCCGACCGTGAAGAAGACTACTGGCCCCAGAACGAGCCGGCCTGATGGCACACGCGAGACCCATTGCCACGACCCGCAGCGCAACGGGCATCCCCACCGGCCGCCTGGCCGTCTGGTGGGTGCTCGCCTCCGAGGTCGTGATCTTCGGTGGCCTGCTCGGCACCTATCTGATGCACCGTCTGGGGCATCCGGAGTGGGCGGACGCCGCCGCGCACACGCAGACGTGGATCGGGGCGCTCAACACCTTCGTGCTGCTCACCTCGAGCTTCACGGCGGTGCTGGGTCACCAGGCCGCGGAGCGGGGCAACGGAAAGGAAGCCGCGAAGTACCTCGGCTTCACGATCCTGGGAGCGCTGACCTTCCTCGTGGTCAAGTCGTTCGAGTGGTACAACGAGATCTCGCACGGCTACACGATCACCGCCAACACCTTCTGGTCGTTCTACTACACGGCCGCCGGCCTGCACGCGCTCCACGTGATCGCGGGCGCCATCATCATGGGCGTCGTGGCGGTCGACGCCTTCCGCGGCCGGGGGCTCCACCGCGTCGAGCTAATCGGCATCTATTGGCACTTAGTCGACGTGGACTGGATCTTACTCTTCCACCTTCTCTACATCGCGAAGTAGCGCCATGGCCGAGCACAGCGAGAACCAGGGGCATCACGGCGACGGGGGCCACGACGACGGCCACCACGTCAACTACTTCAAGATCTACGTCATCCTCGTCGTCCTCTTCCTGATCAGCGTCGCCGGGCCGGAGCTCGGCATCCGCTGGGTCACGCTCATCACCGCGTTCGGTATCGCGGTGGTGAAGGCGAACCTCGTCATCAGCAACTTCATGCACCTCAAGTGGGAGAAGAGGATCATGAAGTGGATGCTGGCGAGCTCGCTGATCCTCATGGCGCTGATGGTCGCGGGCATCTCGCCCGACGTCCTCAACCACGAGGGCCGGAACTGGGAGAACATCGCGGCGCAGGAGGCGGTGGCGCGGGGGCTCAACGGCGAAGATCACGGCGAAGGCGAGGGCGAGACCGAGGTCGTGGCCGACGCCGGGAACGCCGGCGGCGGGGGCTTCAGCGCCGCGGGCTCCTTCGGGACGGTGTGCGCGACGTGTCACGGAGCCGGCGGCCTCGGCGACGGTCCGGCGGGCATGGCCCTCGATCCGCGTCCGGCGAATTTCACCGATCCGGCGTTCTGGGAGGACCGGGATCGGGAGCGGATTCTCACCGTGATCCGCGACGGAGCGGCCGCGGTGGGCGGCTCGGCGCTGATGGCGCCGTGGGGCGCGCTCTACACCGAGGAGCAGCTCGAGCAGATGACCGACTACGTGATGGAGTTCCGGCCGAACTGACCGGACCGCCGTGGGTAGAAGCCCCCGGCGTGCAGGAGCAGACGTGAGCAGATGAGCGCAGATTCGGCGACGTACCCGATCGAGCAGCGTCCCGCGCCGTCGCGGCGCGAGCCGCTCGTGCCGAACGGCGTCCTCGGGATGCTGATCTTCATCTTCACCGAGGTGATGTTCTTCTCGGGGCTGATCTCGGCGCACGCGATCGTGAAGTCCCAGGCGGCCGGCCAGATGTGGCCTCCGTACGGGCAGCCCCGCCTCCCGGTGGAACAGACGGCGCTCAACTCGCTCGCGCTCCTGGTGAGCGGCGTCGTGCTCGTCCTGACGTGGTTCGCCTTCCGTCGGGACCGGGAGGGGGCGCGGATTCCGCTCCTGCTCTCGATCGTCCTCGGCACGGTCTTCGTCGGCTTCCAGGGGATGGAGTGGGTGGCGCTCCTGGCCGAAGGCCTCACGATGCAGTCGAGCACCTACGGCGGCTTCTTCTACCTGATCGTCGGGACGCACGCGGTCCACGCGGTCTGCGCGCTCGTCGCGCTGTACTGGGCCTTCCACCGGCTCGACCGCGGGACGCTGACCACGAACCAGCTCGCCACGGTGTCGGCGTTCTGGTACTTCGTCGTGCTCATCTGGCCCATCCTCTACTGGACGGTGTACCTGTGACGCGCCCGGCTTCCGCTCTGCTCCGACTGGCCCGCCTCGGCGCCTGTGCCGCCGTGCTGGCCGTGATCGCCCTGGTCGTGCTCCCCGAGGCCGCGTCGGCGTGCCCGGTCTGTTTCGACGCTCGCGACGAGAACCGCCAGGCGTTCCTGGCCACGACCGCATTCCTGAGCCTCCTGCCGCTCGGCATGGTCGCGGGGGCAGGGCTCTGGATCCGGAAGCGCTCGCGCGAGCGTGACGCGCTGAGCGGGGAGGACCCGCTGGACGCGAGGCGCCCGGAGCCCTGAGCCGATGCGCCGGTCCACGGCGACGTTGCTCGCCTGCCTGGTCACGGTCGGCGCAACTGGCTCGGCGCCCGCGCTGGCGCAGGAGCTCCCCTTCCGAGGCTGGGTGAGCCTCGTGACGCACGACCGCCTCGGCTGGCTCGAGAACGAGAACCGGGTGAGCCAGCTGTGCGGCTCCGCTCCGGACGTCGGCGCGTGCTACGCCGAGCAGCTCGCGCCCGCCGTCGAGGTCCACGACCTGCGGCGACGTCCGGACCCGACGAGCGAGGTCGCCGGCCAGCTCGTGGTGACGATCGTCCCGGGACGCGGGCTGACGGCGCACTTCCGGGAGGCGGCCGGAGCGCCCGCCGCGGCCTTCACCCCGGACCTCTTTCTCCAGGACTGGGGCTACGGTCCGCCCTTCTTCCACCAGACCTTCGTGGAGGAGCGCGACGGGTGGTACCGGCTCCCGTCGGACCCCTGGGACGAGCCGGTGTGGCTGGACGCCGGGGTCGTCGGGGGCCTGACGGAGCAGACGGTTCAGACCGGCGACATCGTCGAGCTCGACGGCGAGGGCCTGACGGTGCTCGGCACCACGGAGCGCACGCTGACGGTGCGGCCCGAGCAGGACGCGGACATGTGGTGCCGGGAGGGTGACCCACCGGCGCTGCGCCCGGCCGAGCCGACCGTGCTCGAGTGGAGCGACCTCCTCGACGCGCGGGGCCACCTGCGTCTCCGCTTCCGGTACATGAAGGGCTGCTGAGCCCCTCGCGGGGCTTGCCGGGGGCGGCTCGCACACGCACTATGTCGGAACACGACAGTCGTCCGCCGACATAGTTTCTCGACCAAGCCTGGCACCGTGCGCCGCTTCTTCTTCCGTCTGCTCCTCCGGCTCTACCCGCGATCGCATCGCGACCGGTACGGATCGGAGATGGAGGCGTTCCGCCTCGCCGAGGAGGCGGACGGCGGCGCGGGCCCGGCGACGTGGCCCCGGCTGATCGTGGACCACCTGGCAGCCGCCCGGGCCGTGCGCCGCAGGGCGCGCGCCCGACCGAACGGGGAGGGGACGATGAGGACGCTGATCGACGATCTGGTCGCGGCGCTGCGCTCGCTGGCGCGGGCGCCACGCTTCGCGATCTTCGCGGTCTGGACGCTGGGACTCGGGGTGGCCGCGGTGACCGCGGTCTTCACCGTCGTGGAGCGGGTCGTCGTCCGGCCGCTGCCGTACCCCGGCTCGGAGCGCATGGCGCTCGTCGGGATCGACGCCCGGCTCGATCCGGGCTCCCTGGGTCCCCTGAGCCCGGCCCTCTTCGCCGGCCTCCGCGCGGAGCCCGGGCCCGCCGAGTCGATCGTCGCGGCACGGACCGTCGAGATGGTGCTCACCGACGACGACGGTCCGGAGCGCGTCGAGGTCACGGAGATCTCGGACGACTTCTTCACGGTGTTCGGGGCCCGTCCGGCCGTCGGCAGGCTCCCGAGCGCGTCCGACCACGCCCCGGGCTCCGCGCCTACCGTCGTTCTCGGGCACGCCACGTGGCGTGATCGCTTCGGCTCCGACCCGAACGTCCCGGGGCGGAGCGTCCGCCTCGACGACCGGCTGCACACCGTGATCGGCGTCGTGGGGGCCGACTTCGTCGCGCCGCCCGAGCTCGTGGAAGCGGGGGGCTTCTGGATCCCCCTCGAGGTCGACCCGACGGTCACCGGCAGCTTTTCGCTGGCCGGCCTCGCCCGCCTGGGTCCCGCCGCCACGCTCGCCACCATGGACGCCCATGTCGACGCCGTCGTCCAGCGGCTGTACTCCGAAACGGACCGCCCGGGCTTCCTCCTCGGCGGGACCGTGCGCGCATACCACGAGTCGGTGATCGGCCACGTCGCCAGGAACCTCAAGGGGGTCCTCGCCGCCGTGAGCCTCCTGCTGTTCATCGCCTGCGTGAACGTGGCCGGCCTCCTCCTGACCCGTGGAGCGTCGCGTCATCACGAGCTCGGTGTGCACTTCGCCCTCGGCGCGCCCCGGGCCCGCATCGTCCGCAAGCTGCTCGGCGAGAGTGCGCTCCTGGCCGCCGTCGGTGCCGCGCTCGGCACCGGGCTCGCCTGGGCTGCCGTGGAGGTCTTCCGGTCGACGGCGCCCGCCGGGCTGCCGCGGCTCGCCGAAGTCGCGCTCGACGGCCGGGGCCTGGCCTTCGCCCTGGCGCTCGCCGGCGGCACAACGCTGCTCTTCGGCGTGCTCCCGGCGCTCAGGAGCACCCGGACGCTGGCGCCCGGATTCCGCTCGACGCGCGCCACCGGGGGGCGGGCCGACGGCCGTCTGCGGGTCGGCCTCGTCGTCGTCGAGACCGCGCTCGCCGTCATCCTCGCCACCGGCTCCGGCCTGCTCGCGCACGACCTGGCGCGTGTGACCGCGGAGGATCCGGGGTTCCGGCCGGACGGTCTCGTCGCGATGACGGTGAACCTCGCGCCGCGCTACGCGCGAGCCGAGCGGGCGACCACCTGGGAGCGGATCCTGGAGCACGCCCGGGCCGCTCCAGGCGCCACGTCGGTGGCCGTGGCCACCCAGGCACCGTGGGACGGCTCACGCATGGCCTCCACCTACCGTCCCGAAGGCTGGCAGGCCGAAGAGCCCACCTTCGCCACGACGGTGGCCGTGGCGGGCGACTACGTGGAGGCGCTCGGGTCGCGGCTGGTCTCGGGACGGGTCCTGACGACGGAGGACGGGGAGGGCGACCCGGTCGTCATGGTGAACCGGGCCTTCGTCGAGCGGTTCTGGCCCGGGGAGTCGGGCGTGGGCCGGGAGGTGGCGTCGGGCGAGGAAGACGAGGCCGTGTATCGCGTCGTCGGCGTGCTCGACGACGTCCGCACGAGGCCCGGTCGGGACGTATCGCCTCACGTCTTCCATCCACTGGCCGAGGCGCCGTGGCGGGAGATGGAGGTGCTGGTCCGAACGGACGGCTCGACGGACGGCGTCGTCGCCGGCCTGCGTGAGGCGGTCCACCGGGTCGACCCCGCGCTGCCCGTCACGAGCGTCCACACCATGGACGTCCTTTCCTCGCAGGCGCTCGCGGGGCCGCGCTTCTACGCTGGCCTCTTCAGTGGCTTCGCGCTCGTGGCGCTGGTGCTGGCGCTCGTGGGTGTGTACGGCACGACGGCGTACGCCACCCGGGCCCGCCTGCGCGAGGCGGGCATCCGCCTCGTCCTCGGAGCGCGCGGGGGTCAGGTCGTGCGCGACCTCGTCGCGCGGAGCGCCCTGGCGCTCGTGCTCGGCGTGGCCGTGGGGCTCACGGGCGCCGCGCTCGGTTCCCGACTGCTCGCCGGGGTGCTGCTGCACGTCGGGCCGCGTGACTGGCTCACCTATCTCGTCGTCGGCTCGGTCGTCATCGCCGCCGGCGTGACCGCCGCCTGGATTCCGGCCTCGCAGGCAGGCCGCGCCGACCCCATCGGCACGCTGAGACAGGAGTGAACGACGTGTCACCCAGGACGCTGCAGGTTCTCCTGGCCCTGCTGGACGGCCCGTTGCACGGGTACGGCATCAAGCGGGCCGTCGAAGAGCGCACGGCGGGGCGGGTCCGACTCGGCTCCGGTACCCTCTACGAGGCGGTCGCACGGCTCGTGGACGAGGACCGGATCGAGGAGGTGCCGGCACCCGAGACGGAAGAGCCGTCCGGCGGGCCGCCGCGACGCTTCTACGCCCTCACGGCCGCCGGGCGGGCCGCGCTCGCCGACGAGGTCCGGCGGCTGGACGCCCTGGTGACGTGGGCCAAGACCCGGGATCTGATGCCGGAGGGCTGAACCGCTCTCGGAGCGCTCGCTCGATGGCGGAGCGCCCCGCCCGCTGCTAACCTCCCTGCCGACACATCTCGGAAGCCGGTGAGATTCCGGCGCGGTCCCGCCACTGTGTTGGGCTCGGTTCGTCCGATAACGACCACTCGAGTTGCCACTGGGCTGTAGCCCGGGAAGGCGAGTGCGTCGGCCCTGAGCCAGGAGACCTGTGTCGACGGTCGGGTTCTTCGTCCTCCGGTCGAGGGGAAGATGGGCAAGTACGGAACACCGGGGCCGCTCCTGCGCGCGCTCCGTCACGTTGGTGCGCTCCTCGCGACGCTGACGGTCGCCGCCGCCTCCACAGGCTGCGCCGACCCGGCGACCGACGATGCCGACGGCGCCGGCGTCTCGCCCCGCATCGTCTCGATGGTCCCGGCGCTCGCCGAGATCACGCTGGCACTCGGTGGAGGCGAGCACCTGGTGGCGCGGACGGACTACGACGACCACCCCGCGCTCGTCGGGCTCCCGTCGGTGGGCGGGGGGCTCGACCCCAGCTACGAGGCGCTGGTCGGGCTCGGAATCGATCTGGTCCTGATGTCCCCGGCTCGGGAAGCCGCGGCGATGCAGGCGCGGCTGGAGGGGCTCGGCATCGAGATGCTGACCCTGCCCACCAATACGGTCGCGGACATCTACGGGGCGATCGAGCGACTCGGCGCCCTGCTCGGCCGTGACGCCGCGGCCGTCGAGCTGTCGGAGTCGCTGCGGACCGGCTTCTCGGGGCTGGAGGTCAGGCTGGCGGAGCGCCGGCCCGTCGACGTGCTGTACGTCCTCGGGACCGACCCTCCGCTCACGACGGGCGGGGGCACCTTCGTGGACGAGCTCATCCGGCTGGCCGGAGGTCGGAACGTCTTCGACGATCAGCCGCCGGTGTGGCCCACGGTCGGCTTCGAGACGATCGTCGCCCGGAACCCGGAGGTCGTCCTCTGGCCGCAGAGTCGGGACGGGTCGACCACGCTCGACCTGATCCAGGCGATGCCCGGGTGGCGCGACGTGCCGGCCGTGCGCGAGGGTCGCGTCGTCTTCATCGACGCGGCGAGCTTCAACCAGCCGGGTCCGGAGATGGTGGAGTCGGCCCGCTCGCTCGCCGAGGCGCTGCACCCGGAGGTCTTCTGAGCATCGAGGCCCGCGCGTCGCGCCCCGCGAAGCTGCTCGTCCTCCTCGTCGGGTGCGGGGCCGTCCTGGCCGGAGCGCTCATGGTCGGACCGGTCCCGTTGCCGCTCTCCGAGGTCCTCCGGGCGCTGCGCGGGGCCGCCGACCCGACGGCCGGGACGATCGTCCTGGAGCTGCGCCTGCCGCGGGTGGGCCTCGCGGCTCTGGTGGGCGCCGGGCTGGCGGTGAGCGGCGCCGTCTTCCAGGCGTTGCTCCGGAATCCCCTGGCCGAGCCGTACGTGCTCGGGATCTCGAGCGGCGCGGCGGTCGGCGCCGTCGTGGCGATGGTCTTCGGGATGACGGCGACGTCGGTCGTGGCGCTCCCGCTGGCCGCGTTCGGCGGCGCGGTCCTGGCGATGGTGCTGGTGCTGGCGATGGCCGGCGCGCACGGGCGCGGCTTCGACACCCGCGTGCTGCTCCTTTCCGGCGTCGTCATCGGCGCGTTCTTCAACGCGCTCATCCTCCTCGTGATCAACTTCGCCGACGTCGAGACGTTCCGGGCGGCGATGCTGTGGATCATGGGCTCGTTCGCCGGGGCCTCCGGAGAGGGCGTCCTCTCGCTGGGGCTCTACGTGCTCCCCGCCGTCGCCTTGCTCTTCGCCCTCGCCAGGCCGCTCAACCTCCTCTCGGTCGGGGAGCAGAGCGCCTTCCACCTGGGCGTCGAGGTGACGCGGCTGAAGCTCGTCCTGTACGTGGTGACGTCGCTGGTGGTCGGCGTGTGCGTGGCCGGCTCGGGAGCGATCGGCTTCGTGGGCCTGGTCGTGCCCCACGCGCTCCGGCTCGTCGGGGGAAGCGACCACCGCTGGCTCCTGCCGGGCTGTGCGCTGGCCGGCGCGGGCTTCCTCGTTGCGGCGGACACGCTGGCGAGAGTCGTGGTGGCGCCGGCCGAGCTGCCGGTCGGGGTCGTCACCGCGCTGGTCGGGGTCCCCGTCTTCCTGTGGCTCCTCGTGCGGTCCGAAGGGCTCGGATGAGCGGCTCGTTCCGCCTTCGCGACGTGCACTTCGGGTACGAGGGCGCCGGACGGCCGGCGCTCGCCGAGGTTACGCTGGACCTCGACCCCGGCGAGCTCCACGCGGTGCTCGGGCCGAACGGGAGCGGCAAGTCGACACTCCTGCGGGTCATGCTGGGCGAGCTCGGCGCCACTCGGGGCACGGTGGAGTTCGACGGCCGCGAGATCGCGCTCTGGCGCAGGCGCGAGATCGCCCGTGAGGTCGCCTTCGTGCCCCAGTCCGAGCCGCTCGCCTTCCCGATGTCGGTACGGGCACTGGTGGAGATGGGTCGCTACCCGCACACCGGCCCGCTCGGACGTCGCACGGCGCACGACGACGAAGCCGTGGACGACGCCATGCGCCGCGCCGGCGTCTCCGAGCTGAGCGAGCGCCCCATCGACACGCTATCCGGCGGGGAGCGACAGCGGGCGCGGATCGCCCGCGCCCTGGCCCAGGAGCCGCGCACGCTCGTGCTCGACGAGCCCACGGCCTCGCTCGACCTCCACTTCGAGATGGAGACGTTCGAGCTGATGCGCAGCCTGGCTCGCGACGCGGGTTTCACGGTCGTGGTCGCCACGCACAACCTCAACCTGGCGGCCCGCTTCTCGTCGCACGTGGTTCTGCTCTCGGGAGGTCGGGTCGAGGCGGTCGGAACCCCCGAAGAGGTGTTCACGCACGACGGGATCGAGCGCGTCTTCCGGTGGCCGGTCGCCGTGGTGCCCCATCCCGGACCCGGCCCGGATGCCGGGGCGCCGCAGGTTCTGCCGCTCAGCGGTGGATCGGAGTCGGCGGAAGCGTCCTGACGCCTAGGTCGGCTCCGAGAGCGGATCGACGGTCCACTCCTTCGGCCACTCGATCACCCCCGTCTCGCGCTTCTGCTGCAGGAGTCGCTCCACCGCGCGCTGGCCGGCCAGGAGGGTGGCCACGTCGTCCGAGAGCGCACGCGCGGCGCTCAGCTCGACCGTGAGGCTCTCCAGCTCCTGCGTGCCGGCCTGCATGTACAGCAGGTCGAGTCGGATCTTCTCGAGCGCCGCCACCGCCTGTCGCAGCTTGTTCGCTGCGTCGTCGCGTGTCGCTTCCAGCTTCGCCCGCACTCCGGCGCGCTCCGACGCCTGCGGCCGGGACGGATCGTCGTCACCGAGCTCGGCGAGCAGGGCCTCGATGCCCTCCGCCTCGCGGCGCATCGCCTGGGCGTCCTCCTCGAGACGACGGACGATCTCCGGGAGGCCGGCGAGCTCCCTGCGGGTCTCCCTGGGCAGCGCCTCGAAGAGTCGGTCGGCCTCGAGTCCGATGACGACCTCGGTCGGTCGGTGCACGCCCCCGGCGAGCGCGGGCGCGACGCGGCGGAGCCTCACACCGGCGAGCTTGAACAGCGCGTCGCCGATCGTGCCCTTCCACAGCCGGCGCAGGCGCTCGCCCATGACGTCTCCGCGGAGGCGGGCGCGGGCTTCCTGGAGGAGGAGTCCACCGGTGCCGGTCGGCAGGCCGATTCCGGTGGCCAGCAGCGCGGCCTCGTTGTAGCCCGGCAGGATCGCCTCGGCGACGATCCCGAGCCCCGCCACGGCGAAGCCCGCGTACTTCACCGCGCGCGCAAGCCGGTCGACCAGCGTGACACGCTCTCCGACCTGGAAGCGGTACTCTTCCTCCCGGCGCTCGATGTCGCGACCGAAGCCGGTGATGGCGTCGGTCTTCACGTAGCCGGAGGAGAGCAGCTTGCGCGCCGCACGGGCCAGGTGGAGCACCGGGATGCCCGCGAGCACCGTGGTGGCGCCGACCAGGCCGAGGAAGGTGTCGAAGGGGAGCTGGTCGAAGATCACGACCAGCCAGAGAGGGAGCAGGAAGGAGAGGCCGAGACCGCAGTAGGCGAGCGTGGTCTCGAACTCCCGGCTCTGCTTGATGAAGACCCGGAGCGGCACCGGCAGGTCGCGGTCGGTCTCCATCTCGGGCCGGAGCGCGTCGGCGAGCGCTTCTCCCCTCTGGAAGCGCTGATCGGGATCCTTGCGCAAGCACCGGTCCAGCGCGGACGCCATGGCGGGCGGCGCGTGCGGTGCCAGGGAGCGCAGCGGCGGTGGGGGCTCGCCGATGTGCCGGAGGAGGATGTCGGCGGCGGAGTCGTGGCTGAACGGCACCTGGCCGGAGAGCGCGTAGAAGCCGACGCACGCCAGGCTGTACAGGTCGCTGCGCGCATCCACCGACCCGCCGCGGGCCTGCTCGGGGCTCATGAACTCCGCCGTGCCGATGGCCACGCCCGACGCGGCCACGTCCACGTCCTCCGCCGCGACCGCGATTCCGAAGTCGGTGACGAGCGCTCGGCCGGAGGCGTGGTCGAGGAGGATGTTGTCGGGCTTCACGTCCCGGTGCACGATGCCGTTGAGGTGTGCGTGGCCCAGCGCCCACGCCACCTCGCGGAGAAGGCGCACCACCTGCGAGTTGGACATCGGTCCGCGCTCGCGCACCCGATCGCCCAGCGTACCTCCGTCCACGTACGCCATCGCGAAGAAGACGAAGTCGTCGACTTCGTCCACCGAGTAGATCTGGACGATGTTCGGGTGGGACAGCCGCGCGGCGGTCCGGGCCTCCTGCAGGAAGCGCTCGCGGACGCCGGGCCGCTCGGCCATGTCGAGCGGGAGCAGCTTGAGCGCGACCAGGCGGTCGAGCGCGACCTCGCGGGCGAGGTACACGATCCCCATCCCGCCGCGGCCCAGCTCGTGCTCGATCGAGTAGCGTCCGGCGATCGCCTTCTGGAACGCCAGCCGCTCGGGACCTGCGGGTGCGGGCTCGATGCTCATGGTATTCGCAGGATCGGCGCGATGCACCGGGCGGGGCAAGGACGTCGTCGGGCGGACGTCGTTGACAGCAGCCCGCCGACGCACGAAGCTGCCGGCACAATTCGAACGCGGGTGGGTCAATCGGAAGCCGGTGTGAGTCCGGCGCGGCCCCGCCACTGTGAGAGGTCCGGGAGGAGTCCCGGAACGTCCGCTCGAAACGCCACTGGGGAGGGATCCCCGGGAAGGCGAGCGTGAACGGCCTCGAGCCAGGAGACCTGGCCCACCTGCACCCCTACCGAACAGGTCTCCGAGGGCGAGTCCGGGGGGTCGAGCCGCGTGCCGGTCGAGTCGACCGCGCGCCGGGCTCGCGCCTCTTCTCTCTTCCTCGCGGCCGCTTCGCTCCCGCGTGGGCGGGAGGAGGAGAGAAGATGCGCAGTCCTTTCGTCGTTCTGGCCGCTCTGGCCATCGCGTCTCCGGTGTCCGCACGGCAGGACCCGGTCTATCCGCTCGACGGTCTCGTCGTGACCGGTGTGCCCCAGCCGACCGAGCGGGCACTCGTCGGCTACCAGGTGTCGATCCTGAGTGGCGTCGAGCTCCGCGAGCGGGGTGTGGTCCGTCTCGTGGACGCGCTGCGCGGTGTGCCGGGCGTGGCGGTCGTCGAGGGCGGGTCGTTCGGCTCCGTCACGTCGGTCTTCATGCGCGGAGGGGAGAGCGACTACGTCCAGGTGCTCGTCGACGGCGTCCCGGTGAACGAGCCGGGAGGGGCGTACGACTTCTCCGGGCTCACGACGGACAACGTCGAGCGGATCGAGGTGCTGCGTGGCCCGGCCAGCGCGCTCTACGGCTCGGACGCCATCGCGGGCGTGATCCACGTGATCACCCGTGGCGGCTCCGGTGGCCCGAGCGGGACGATCTCGGGGCGGGGCGGCACCTTCGGAGCTCGCGACCTCGCCGCAGAGGTGCGGGGA